>JAUHZH010000174.1 GCA_030426065.1 Gammaproteobacteria bacterium | reverse complement strand
TGATTTCGATGCGTTCGAAGCTCGTGAGTTGCGCATGTCAACGGGTTTGGCTTTGAAATGGCAGGCGCCCATGGGGCCGATCGTGATCAGTTACGCTTATCCATTCAACAAAGACCGCAGAGACAACACCGAGCGTCTACAATTTACATTTGGTAACACCTTCTGATGATGGGTTCGAGTCGATTTTTGCTGACTGTTTTTGGAATGCTGTTTGCGTTCCAATCGGTCGCGGGCAAAATCGGCTATGTTGACATGAATGTGTTGATCAACGAATCTCCCCAAATATTAGAAGCCAACAACAACCTGACGATTGAGTTTGCTGCTGAGAACGAAAAGATTTCGCAGCAGGAAGCGGACTTGTCTGCACTGGAAAAGCGCATCACACAAGAAGGGCAGTTCATCACAGCAGATGAACTGGCCAAGCTACAAGAGCGTGCCCGAATCCTCGAGCGCCAAGTGCGACGCGATAAAGAAGACCTGAAGGACGCCATCACCATCCGCAATTCACAAATGGTTGATGAGGTGCAAGCACAGCTCCGTCAAGTGGTGGCAGATTATGCCCAAGCCAACGGTTACGATGCCATCCTCATCAACGCCATCCTGTATGTCAACGACGAAGTCGACATCACAGAAGAAATCTTGGCGGAATTGCGCAAGCAATCTCAAACACAAAGCGGACAGTAAGCCCATGAAAACGCTACGAGAATTGGCAGATGCGTTGTCTTTGTCGTTCCGTGGAGACGGTGACACACCTTTGAAAGCGGTCGGATCATTGGCCAACGCACAAGCGGACCAAATCAGTTTTTTGGCCAACAGCAAATACACCCATCAATTACAAGATTCAAAAGCGGGGGTTGTCATCCTCACAGAGCAAATGAGCGCTGATTATTCAGGTCATGTCTTGTTGTCTGATGACCCCTATGTGACCTTTGCCAAAGTGGCACAGCTGTTTGCAGCCTGCGAACGTCCTGAACCCCATGTTCACAGCCAGACTGCCATTGACACGTCAGCACAAGTCGGCGATGGGGTGTCTGTGGGTGCCTTTACCGTGATCGAAGGCGACTGTGTGGTGGGTCGAGGTTGTCAGATTGGAAATCAAGTGACCCTCGGTCGTGGCGTGGTTTTGGGACAAGATTGTATCATCAAGTCGGGTGTCACCATTGAAGCGGGATGCCAACTGGGTGATCGTTGTGTCATCCACCCGGGTGCCGTGATTGGCGCCGATGGTTTTGGTTTGGCCAGAGACAAACAAGGTTGGGTTAAAATTCCACAAACGGGCGTCGTCATCATGGGTGATGATTGTGAAGTGGGTGCCAACACCACCATCGATTGTGGTGCCATTGATGACACCGTGCTGGGTAATGACGTGCGCTTGGATAACCAGATTCAAATCGGCCACAACGTACAAATTGGTGACCACACGGCGATGGCGGGTTGTACCGCGGTTGCTGGTTCGACCACGATTGGAAAGAACTGTCTGATCGGTGGTGGTGTGGGCATCGTTGGACACATCAACATCGCCGATGGGGTGGTGGTTCAAGCCATGAGCTTGGTGACCCACAGCATCAAAGAACCGGGTAATTACAGTGCGGCATCACCACTGCAAAAAACAGCCGAATGGCGTCGCAATGCCGTGCGTTACCGACAATTGGATCAAATGGCCAAAAAGGTCAATGACTTGGTCAAGAAGAATCAAAAGGAGACATCAAATGAGTGAACACAATGGGGACGGCATCGGGGTAGAGCAAATCATGCAATTGATACCGCACCGCTACCCTTTTTTATTGGTAGACAGGGTGTTGAGTTACGACAAAGGTGAGCGCATCACAGCCATCAAAAATGTCTCATTCAACGAACCCCAATTCATGGGACACTTCCCCAATCACCCCGTGATGCCGGGTGTGATGATTGTCGAAGCCATGGCACAAGCGGCGGGTGTGTTGACCCAATTGAGCCGTGACGGCCAGGCCGATGATGCGATGTTTTATCTGGTTAAAGTCGACAAAGCCAAATTCAGTCAGGTGGTTGTTCCTGGTGATCAAATGGTGATGGAATGCTCGATCAAGAAAGTCATCAAGAACATGACCCTTTATGTGGGCAAAACCACGGTCAACGGCAAAGTCGCGGCCCAAGCTGAATTTTTGTGTGCAGAGAAAAGCAAATGATTCACCCATCAGCCATTGTTGATCCCAAGGCCCAAATCTCCGATGACGTGACCATTGGTCCTTATTGCATTGTTGGCCCTGAAGTGTCCATAGCTTCAGGTACGGTACTGAAGTCGCATGTCGTGGTGTCTGGAAAAACCACATTGGGTAAGAACAACACCATCTATCCCTTTGCTTCTATTGGTGAAGACCCGCAAGACAAAAAGTATGCCGGTGAAGACACCGAAGTGGTGATTGGCGATGGCAACACCATCCGCGAGTATGTGACCATCAATTTGGGTACGGTGGATGATGTGGGTGTGACTCGTTTGGGCGACAATAACTGGATCATGGCCTATGTTCACATTGCCCATGATTGTCAGGTCGGTAGCCACACCATCATGGCCAATGGCAGCACTTTGGCCGGTCATGTTCACATTGGTGATCATGTGATTTTGGGTGGCTTCGCCAAACTGCATCAGTTTTGTCGTGTCGGTGCCCATGCGTTCATCGCCATGGATTCTGGTTTTCAAAAGGACGTGCCTCCCTTCATCATGGCACAAGGGTCTCCCGCAGTCCCCCGGGCCATCAATTTTGAAGGATTGAAACGCCGAGGGTTTGATAAAGAACGGATTGCATCCATCAAAAAAGCTTATCGCTTGCTGTACAAGTCAGAATTGCCTTTGCAGGAAGCATTGGAAGCCATGAAAGCACTGGACAGTGAAGATGTCGATGCCATGGTTCAATTCATTGAACAATCTGAGCGCAGCATCATTCGCTGATGTCATCTGAAGCCCCAAAAATCATCATGGTGGCTGGCGAAGCTTCCAGTGATTTACTGGGCGCTGACCTGATCACACAGTTAAAACAGCAGGGATTTCAAGGTGAAATTCAAGCCGTTGGTGGTGCCCGCATGCGCTCCACAGGTGTGTCAGTTTTTCAAGACAATGAAGCCTTTGCTGTCATGGGTTTGTTTGAAGTGCTGAAAGACCTGCCTCGTTTGCTGCGTTTGAAGCGCCAAATTGTCGATCACATCATAGCTGAAAAACCCGATGTGTTCATTGGCATCGATTCACCTGATTTGAATTTTGCGATTGCCAAATCATTGAAAAAACATGGCATCAAAGTGATCCATTATGTCAGCCCGTCGGTCTGGGCTTGGCGCCCCAAAAGGGTGTTTAAAATGGCACGTTTCATCGACATGGTGATGTGTTTGTTTCCTTTCGAGCCTGAGATTTATCAAGAAGCCCATCTGCCGGCGCAATTCGTCGGTCACCCGTTGGCACAGAAGCACCCCATTGATGGCAGCAAACCCAACAACCAACCACCCCTGCTGGCCATCTTGCCTGGTAGCCGGAGTCGTGAAATCAAAACCTTGATGCCATTGTTTTTAGAAACCGCAAAACAATTTCCAGATTGGCAGCTGGCTTCTGCCAATGTGTCAAAAGAAAAAATCCAAAAGTGTGAAGCCATGGCCCAGGAAGCTGGGGTTAAGCTGAAATGGTTTGATCAGGCAGATGATTTGCTGCAGCAGGCCGATTTTGCCTTGTTGGGGTCAGGGACGGTGGCTTTGGAAGCGATGTTGTGTCGTACCCCCATGGTGGTGGCTTACCGAATTGCGGCCATGACCTGGTGGCTGGTCCGAATCTTCAACATGTTGAAGTTGCCTTATTACAGTTTGCCTAACGTGCTGCATGGTGGGTTAATGGTACCAGAAGTGATGCAAGGCGAGTTGAACAGCAACAACTTGGAAGCGGCTTTACAATCTGTCAGCAGCAGTGATCAGCAACAGGCTTTACTGGCTCGATTCAAATCCTTGCACCAGTCTTTGATGCCACCCGAACCACAAGCAGCCGCTCAAGCCGTGTTGCGTTTTTTGGAGGAGCAGTCATGATGGCGGGTGTTGATGAAGCCGGTCGTGGCCCCTTGGCCGGACCCGTGACGGTTTCGGCTGTGGTGTTGCCAGACCCTTTGCCTGCAGATCTTGTGGGTCTGGATGATTCAAAAAAACTGTCTGAAAGCAAGCGGCTGGCACTCTTGGAGCCGATCAAAAAGCACGCACTGGCCTGGTCAGTGGTACACATAGAGGTTGAACAGATCGATCAAATCAACATCCTGCAAGCCACCTTGCTGGGCATGCGACAGGCTGTTGAAGCTTTGGCGATTCAACCCAGCCAAGTACAAATTGATGGCAACAAAGTCCCCGAAGGCATGCCTTGTGATGCCGAAGCCATTGTCGGTGGAGACGGTAAAGTGGCGGCCATTTCAGCGGCCAGTATCTTGGCCAAATCTGCACGTGATGGTTTGATGCGTGATTGGGCCCAGTCTTACCCCGAATACGGCTTTGATCAACACAAAGGTTATGGCACAGCACAACATTTGGCGGCTTTGAAAGCGCATGGGCCTTGTCCGCTGCACCGAAAAAGCTTTGCACCCGTCAGGGATTTGATACAAGCGGAGTTGTTTTGATGTCTGAGACGCCTTTTGTTCATTTGAATGTCCACTCAGAATATTCGATAGTTGATTCGACCATCCGCATACCCGCTTTGATTGAACAAATCAAAGCGATGGGCATGCCAGCCGTCGCGATCACAGACATCAACAACTTGTTTGGAACCATTAAATTTTTCAATGCCGCCAAAAAAGCGGGCATCAAACCCATCGTTGGTGCCGATGTGTTGGTTCAAAAAGACGATGATCCTGACCACACTTGGGAAATCACCTTGTTGTGCCAAGATGAAGAAGGCTACCGCAACCTGAGTGTTTTGTTGTCGAATGCACAACGCCATGTCATCGCCCGTGGGGTGACGTGCATCACCAGCGACATGTTAAGGACACACAATCAAGGGTTGATTGCTTTGGCCGATTCGGTCCATTCGGATGTTGGACACTGGATTGCCGCACAAAAATTAGAGCAAGCCGTCGATGCCATGTTGTCATGGCGAGGCGTGTTTGGTGACCGGTATTACATCGCCCTTTCTGACATCGATCGGCCCAATGAAGCCAGCATCAATGCAGCTGCCATGTACATGGCCGCTCACCAGAACGTCCCCATGGTGGCTTCAGGACGTGTCCGTTTTTTGGCGGATGATGATTTCAATGCCCACGAGGCCCGAATCTGTATCAACCGCGGGGATGTGTTGGCAGACCCCAACCGGAGCAAGGATTACACACCCAGGCAGTATTTGACCACGCCAGCCGAAATGGCTGAGTCATTCAAAAATCACCCGGTTTTGTTGGCTAACAGCTTTGAAATTGCCAAGCGATGTAACATTGATTTCAATTTCAAAGATTATTTCCTGCCGGATTTCCCTGTTCCCGACGGCATGACCATGGACGA
>JAUHZH010000173.1 GCA_030426065.1 Gammaproteobacteria bacterium | reverse complement strand
AACATGGCCAGACATCGGGTGTTGTATTTGTTGAATCAAAATGATGACGGCGAGTGGTTGGTTTCGATTCACAAAGCCTATTTGAATCAAGACGATCAATTCCAAATCAAGTCAGACATCGACAGCAGTTTACTCAACCGCAAGAACAAACCCAAATTCCTGAGCGTGACAGACCAAGCCATTTTCCATGCCATGCACAAGCGGGGTCTGGTCAAATCACAACAGTTCACATTGAAAGATGGTGATGATGATTTGCTGCGTTTGCTGCTGGCCACCCAGCGAATGAAATGGCGTGCGGCATACAGGCCATCGCTCACCACACATTCGGTAGAAAACAGCCAAGGTGAGTGTCTGATTCAGAACTGGCACATCGATCACAACCGCCATTGCATCGAATCAATCGTCACCAAAAACCACCCCAAAGTGCGGCTTTCAAGTGATGCAGCCATCACCCCCGTTTTGACCATCAAAAGTCACGAACACCACTTCGATTGGCCGATGCAGGCATTGCGCTTTCATTGGGCGGCGGTGACTTTTGATCAAGGTGGTGTGGCTTTTGACTTGGATGACTTGTTGAACCCCAGTCAGAAATTGCCTGAAGCTGTGTTGGATGAAGTGGCTGCTTGGATGAGCCAAATTGAAAAGCTGCCTTCCATACACGCCAGTTTCGAACCGCCAGTGGCACAACATTTTGCTGTCAATGACCGCCACATTGGGCAAGAAATCACGGCCATGGCGCCTATGATTTTGGCTTTAAAGAAAGCCGGTTGGGAAGTTGTGTTTGATTCAGGGTTCCACTTGAATCGGACCGTCAGTGATGATTGGTTCGTCGCCATCAACAACGCCAGTGATGCCAATTGGTTTGATTTGGAGTTGGGCGTGCGGGTCGATGGTGAGCGGGTTAATTTACTGCCATATTTGGTCAAGGCTTTGAAATCTGGTGATTGGAATCAGGATCAAAACCGCGTCACTTTGCGCTTGGATAATGGCCAGCATGTGGGCATTGAGCATGAAACCGTGCAACACATCATCCAAACCTTGACGGAGTTGTATCAACCCAAAAACCTGACTGAAACCGGTCAGTTGCGCCTGCAAAAACAACATTTGGTGCGCATGCAGCAGTTGGAATCTGAGCACATGCCGACACAGCGTGACTGGTTGGGTGATGCTGAATTGAAAAAGAAAGCATTTGCACTCAAAGCGGTTCATGGTTTGCCTCAGGTGAAAGCGCCCAAAGGGTTACAAGCCACACTGCGTGATTACCAGTCGACCGGTTTGGCTTGGTTGCAATTCCTCAAGCAACATGGATTGGGCGGCGTATTGGCCGATGACATGGGTTTGGGTAAAACATTACAAACCTTGGCGCATGTACTGACTGAGAAGCACTCAGGTGCAATGAAGGCGCCTTGTTTGGTGGTGGCGCCCACCAGTTTGTTGGGGAATTGGCTTTCAGAGGCCGAATCGTTCACACCGGCGCTGAAAACCTTGTTGATGGTTGGGAAGGACCGACTGGAAAATCTTGAGGACATCTGTGCATATGATTTGGTGGTCACCAGTTACGGTACTTTGGCCAGAGACCACAAACATTATGATGACATCACTTGGCATGGGTTGATACTGGATGAAGCCCAAGCCATCAAAAACCACAAAACCTTGAATGCCAAAGTGGTGAAAAAACTCAAAGCCCAGCAACGGTTGTGTTTGTCTGGCACCCCAATTGAAAATCATTTGGGCGAATTGTGGTCTTTGTTTGACTTCTTGATGCCTGGTTTTTTGGGTACCCACCTTCAGTTTCAACAACTGTATCAATGGCCGATTGAAAAAGACAAAGACCCAGATCGTTTGCAAGCTTTGAAACAGCGAGTGGGGCCTTTGATGTTGCGACGTCGCAAAGACCAAGTGGCCAAAGAGTTGCCCGATAAAATGGAGATGGTGACCCAATTGTCATTGGGAGAAGAACAGGCCAATGTTTATGAAAGCATCCGCTTGTCGATGAGTGAAGAAATACAGAGGGCTTCTCAGCGCAACCAAACCATGGTGGTGAGCAATGCTTTGTTGCGTTTGCGCCAAGTGTGTTGTCACCCGGCTTTGTTGAATTTGGACGCCACCCAGCAAACCAGTTCAGTGAAAATGGATTGGCTGACCACGGTGGTGCCACATTTGGTGGAAGAAGGCCGGCGCATTTTGCTGTTTTCCTCATTCACAAAAATGCTGGGATTGATAGAAAGCGTGTTTGAAGGGCAGGGCATCAGCACATTGAAATTGACAGGAAAAACACCGAGCGCACAAAGACCGGGTTTGATTGAAGCTTTCCAGTCAGGCGCTGCCGATGTGTTCTTGATCAGTTTGAAAGCCGGTGGTGCGGGTTTGAATCTGACTGCGGCTGATACTGTGATTCAATTTGATCCCTGGTGGAACCCAGCGGCTGAGCAGCAAGCGGCAGATCGCGCCCACCGCATCGGTCAGGACAAACAGGTTTTTGTCTATCAACTGATCACCAAAGGGACGGTAGAAGAAAAAATCCACAACATGCAAAAGCACAAACAGCAGTTGGCCGATGGCATGTGGCACCAACAACAAACCATGTCGGCCTTGCTCAAATCCCAAAACTGGGAGACCATATTTGCCCCCATAGGTCAATCAGATCATTGATCTGAGTCACCCAGCGACAAAAAACCCAGCGGCTGCTGGGTTTTTTGGTTTACCTATTGAAACTGCGTTCAGTTATTCAAATTCAATGCTCCAAGAGTCGATGTAGCCGGTGTCTTGGTTGGCATGGTCGGTAACCACCAGGCGCCATTCGCCATTGGCTTCTACACCACTGGCATTCAAGGTGGTGGTTCCACTCAAGTTGTCCGCGCTGTCATTGCTGTTGGTTCTTTCGTGCAATGTGGCTGACGCGCCTGAAGGGGCATAGACCTTCACACTCAAATCACCGCGCCATGTGTGGACGATTTCATAACTGATGGTGATGGATCCAGAGTCACCTGTCCTGGTGACATCAATGGTGCTGGTGCCACCTGAATTGTTGTTGTCAGGGATGTTGACGTTGGTGCCATTTTGGAACAAAGTTTGCTGGTTGCCGCCACCACCGTTGTTTTCAGTGAAGCTGCCCAGCAATGAGGCACCTGAATAGGTTTTGTACCCTCTGACCAACACATGGTAAGTACCGGTTTGAACGTTTGTGATGTCGCAATTTTCGTTGTTGGTGCCAGTCCAAGATCTACAGTCATATGATGACGTGCTGGGTTGGGAGCCAAACTTCACATACAGGTCGGCATCGCCACTGCCTCCAGACAAACTGAAATTCAGGTCAGAAGCGCCTGCAGGCACTTCAAGTGTGAAAAACTGTTCCGACTGAGCCGCACCGGATAAACCGGTTTCAGCCACACCGTTTGACAATGTGTTGTCACCTGGGTTGCCTCCGCCACCACCCGACGCCAAAGCGACTGCAGCCTGTGCGTTGGCTAAACCGGCGCCACAATTTGATGTGGTGCACTGATGGTCAGGCACGTTCGGGAAGCTGTCGGCACTGTCTTTGATCATTTGTTCGATTTGAGCAGGTGTGAGGTTGCTGTTCACCGATTTCATCAATGCGGCCAAGCCGGCGATGTGAGGGGCTGCCATTGAAGTGCCTTGTGACCAATCATATGAATCAGCACCTGGTGTGGTTGCACCGGCATTATAAGTGGAAAGAATCATCCTGCTTTCTTCCCACACACCACCTTCACAGTCACTCAGTGAAGTGGGTTGGCTGTTTGACGTTGGGTTACAACCGTCACCACCCGGGGCGGCAATGTCGATGGTCGAACCGTAGTTTGAATAATAAGCCCTTGCGCCATCATTGGCAGTGGCTGCAACTGAGATGACATTGGCACAGTTGGCAGGTGGGTACCCTTGCGAAGAGTTGTCATTGCCTGCGGCGACAACAATGGTTGAGCCTGCATTGACAGCGGCATTGATGGCACTGGAATAAGTGGAAGAACAGGCCGATGGTGCACTTGACCCAAGACTCATATTGATGACATCTGCTGGATTGGGGTTGCTGGGCACACCAGAAACATTCAATCCTGCTGCCCACCTGATGCCATCGGCAATGTCAGAAAGGGAGCCACCGCAGGTGCCCAGCACCCTAACGGGAACCAAATTGACATTCCAGGCGACACCGGCAACACCTGTGCCATTGTCTGATAAAGCGGCAATGGTTCCAGCCACATGCGTGCCATGCCAGGAGCTGTCTTGGGCGTCATTGTCACCACATTGGTTTGTCGTTACCCAATCACCTGGGTCCTGGGCATTGCTGTCTCTGCCGTTGCCGTCGTTGGAAACCGAAGTGCTTGAGATCATGTCGTATTGACCCACCACATTGCCTGCCAAATCAGCGTGGGGACGGTACCCGGTATCCAACACAGCCACTGTGACGGCGCCTGAGCCTGTGGTTTCATCCCAAGCAGCGGGTAAATTCATACCAGCAGTGGTTGCATGGTAATGCCATTGTTGGTTGTACTGAGTGTCATCTGGCGTGCGATAAGCAACCATCCAAGCGTCCACTTCAGCAAATTCCACTTCAGGCAAGTCATTGATGGCTTCGGCCAAGGCCTGAATGTCGGTGTGAGCAGATTTATTGAAACTTTCTACATTCAAAACTTCGGCATCTCCAGACATGTGGCGCTTGAATGAAAGCTTGGCCCCCATCGTCTTTGACAATTGAGCCGTTCGTGTTTTTTCATCTGTCGGTAGTTTCAGGCTTTTGTCGTTTTTGTATTTAATGATGATGCCAGGGGTCAATGGGTGAGCCTTGGCTTGGAATTGATTCAAAGTCTGTGAAGTCACGTTCATTGCGCCAGTCAAAGTTGCGCCATCCTCGTTCAGGCCAAAGCTTGGATCAGCATAAAGGGCCGAAGCGACAGACAGCGACAAGGTGGTGGTCAACAACGTGAGTTTGGGTGAATGTTTCATTGATTACTCCTCTTTTTAATTTGATTCATGACTAATACCGCCATTCAGTGTTTCGCATTATGTTGTTTTATCAATCGGATAAAAAGAGAACTGTGTCACATTGCCTGGATTCAAAGCACCCTCGGCCCAATTAAAAGCTTGTTTGGGTTGCTTTTGAGCCCTCAGATGACTTTTGAATACCTTGTTTGATTTTGTTGTCGCAAATGACGATCGAACACCATGCATAGGTTTCTGATCAGCAATCGCCCTTTGTTGGTGACTGTGATGACATGTGAGTCAGAAATCAACAGTCCGTCTTTTTGCATGTAGGTCAATTCTTGTATTTCATGAGCAAAGTAATCGTCAAAATGAATGCCGTGAATTTGGTTGATCTCATGTTTGTCAATATGGAAATGACAGCTCAATGATTGAATCACATCCCTGCGAATTTGATCATCTTCATCGAGGACATAACCTTTGATGATGGGTATGTTGCCTTGATCAAGTTGACCATAGTAGCTGTCCAGGTCTTTGCTGTTTTGACTGAAACGGTCGTTGTAATGGCTGATGG
>JAUHZH010000172.1 GCA_030426065.1 Gammaproteobacteria bacterium | reverse complement strand
ATCCATACCCAGTCAAAGTCAAACCATCTGACTGCATTTTGGCTTCATCCTCAATTTCAGAGTCAAAGTTGGCATAACCCAATGCCACACCCAACACTTTGTTGTGACTCAAGCGATAATCCAAGCCAGCTGTGATGCCATAAGTGTCGAAATCAAATCCTAACTCACGGCCGGTTTTGTCTCGTTCACCCATGGAAACCGTACCATTGATAAAGAACCCCCAAGGAGAAACAAAGTCATTGACGGCATTGCCTTGCTCACCCTCTTCGGCATTCAAATAAGCCAACATCCCTAGAGGAATGGATTCATTTCCGTAAGTGGCACGCAATCCAGACAAACTCAGACCACCTCCACCGCCGCGCAACTCAGACAATCGGGCATCGATGTTACTGAATTGTGAAGTGATGATTTCAGCGGCCGAATTGGACTGTCCCAACACTTCATTGGGTGTGATTTCTCGCATCATGTCATGCATGTCACCATGATCTGCTGAAGTGGCATTCCAAACCACATCACATACACCATCTTCAATTGCCCAATGGTATTGACGTGCACAATATGAAGCGACGTTTCTGATCGCTTGATCAGTCTGTGCATCCATCGACCCCATCACATCTTGCATGTGCTGCAAAAATTCGTCTTCTGTCGGTGTCCGACTGACATCAGTACTCAAGATGGCTTGGTTGTTGCTCATGTTGTCATCTTGTGAGGCTGCAGAAACATTGGCCACTACAACGATGGCTTCAGCCGTTTGTACCACCTGCTGCGTTTGCACTTCAAAAGACAGCACTTGAGACGTACCATCGGCCAAGTCTGTAGGTAACACACAAGTCACTTGACCTCCTGCAGTTTGGCATTGCCATCCCAAGGGAGACAAAACAGCCACCTGATCAATCAAACCTTGTATCTGGATGTCCAAAGCAACCATCTGCCCTGGGTCGGGCCCTGCATTACCCACCGTGACATCCAACAAAAACGAGTTGCCTTGAATAATCTGTGACTGATCGGCAGACACACCCACTGACAAATCGGCCACATTGTTTTGATGTGGCAACACATTGACTTGTGCACTTGCCTGGTTGTTGTTGGTGTCTGGGTCTGTGCCTGTGATCAAGCCCAATGCTTGGTTCATCATCATGCCTTGGTAGGCGGCATCGACATGCCCCTGAATCACCACTTGTTTGTTGTCTCCAATGGTCAACAACTGGCCATCACACAACAAAGAATCAGACATCATAACGCAGTTCAAGCCATTGTCAGAGATGATGCCATCGGCAACAAACCCTTGAGGGAACTGGTCTGTAATGGTGAATTCAACAGCCACATCAGGTCCCGCATTGGTCACTTCAATGGTCCAATTCAATGGTTCACCTGCGGTTATTTGGTCAGCAGAAGCGGTTTTATTGATCAACAAATCAGATTGGTACTGTGTGGTTTGCCCAACCAATACCGAAACACTGCTGGTGTTGTTGCTGGTGTCTATGTCACCGGCCACAGACAGTGTGGCTTGGTTATCGATGGTACCTGAGCTGGCAGGCGATGTAACCGCCAAAGTGGGTCCGTCCATTGTGGCGCCAATGGCCAAAGGTCCTGGGTGGCTGCACTGTATCGTGTCGGTACCTTGACAATGCCATCCCGTGCCGTTATAGCCATCAAAGATGACGCCTGCTGGTAAAGTGTCTGTCAATGTCATGTTTTGTGCAATCCGGTTGCCCACATTTTGAATAGTGAAGCTGTAGTCAAATGGTTGGCCAATGCCTATTTGTGTTACAGAAGCCGATTGAGTTAAAGCCACATCGACAAAAACATTTTGACGTGGAATGATGGTTTGGTTGTAGTTGGCTGTCTGTGTGTTGCCGTTAGCGGTGACTTGCAATTGATGTTGTTGTCCACCGGTTGCATTGCCAGCCTGTATTTCCAAGGTTCCCTGCAACGTACCGCCGACCGCCAACGGCGTTTGGTTTTGACATGTCAGCACCAGCCCATTCAACTGACAGGTCATGTTGCTGTTGGTTTGGTTGTTGATACTGAAACCCGGTGCCACGTCCAACTGCAAGTTGATGGGATCCAGAGGGACATTCCCCGTGTTTTGCATGTCATAACTCAATGTACTGGCAGCCCCTTGCATGACTTGCGTGCCGTTGGCGCTCAAAGAGAGTTGGAAATTCGGCATCGGTGGTGGCGTGATGTTGGTTGGAATGAAATCGGACACCGTTGCAGGCAAATCAGGTGATTGACCATAAGCGTGAAAATCATAGCTGTCATTCGGATCAGGATTGGCGGGTGCTTGTGCTGTGACGGTGATGTTGGCAGTGCCACCGGTAACCAACAAACCCAAGGGACAATTTACGGTGCCTGCATTCTCAGTACAGCTGCCCACACTCGATGTGGCAGACACATAACTGATGCCATTGGGCACATCCAAATCAACCACGACGGCTGTCAGGTCTTGCGTTCCCGTGTTGTCTACGGTCACTTGATAATCAAATTGGGCACCGGCATCGACTGGGTCTGGGTTTTGCACCAGATCCAAATTCAGGCCTGGGGCGACTAAATTGATGGTGTTGAATGCCGATTGAGCAGCCGTGAAGTTATAGGCTGACGCATCCATCTGGTTGTTGATGATGGTCACAGCGGTGTTGTTGGTCGCTGTGACGTCAATTGTGATGGACTCATTCGCTGAAGTCGGCATGTTGCCATTGTACAAACAGTCCACCCGGGTCTGTCCTGAGTCAGGAAAGTCGGTACAGGTCCAATTGGCACTGGCTTGGTAGCCGTTCAAAGTCACGTCATTGGGCAGCAAATCATAAACATTCAAGTTGATGACGTCATTCGCACCGGTGTTGGTGATGTCCAGTTGATATGTGAATGTGCTGCCATATGGCACATCACTCACGACTTGCCCTCCCAGCATCGCCTGTTTGTTGATGGCAACGGTGGTGAATGGAATGTTTATCACCACACCGGTTTTGCTGGTGTTGTTACCCGTGGAGCCATCAGGATCTGAGACTGAAGTAACGGTTGCTGTATTGTTGATTGTGCCGTCACTTTCAGCCGTCACATGAATCAAAATATCGGCCGTGCTTCCGAAAGAAAACGCGCTGCTATTGGTATCACATGTGACCAGGCCACCGGTTGGAGAGCCATCGTGTGCACAGCTGAAGTTCACATTGGTCGATTGATCAGTGAAACCTTGATAACTGACCTCTGGAGGTAAATTGTCTTGAATGGTCACATCGAAAGCATCAGAACCAGGTGTCACCGAATGGCCCACTTGGAATTGAAAATCAAAGTTATCACCCACCAAGGCGTTGTTGACTGAAGCCGTTTTGGTGATGAAAAAGTCATTGGGTGCACCAAAAATCTGAATTGGGGTGGTGGGACTGTCGTTGGCATTGTTAGGATCTGTGTTGTTCGAACTTGACACTGTACCAGTCAAATTGGCCAAGCCGCCCGTGTCTTGTATGGCGAGGGCATCAATGTTGATTGACGCAGTGGCACCACCGTTGAGGAAGTTGGCATTGCTCAGGCACGTGACCACACCACCTGTTTGAGATCCATCATGAGAACATGTGAATATGGGATCTGCAGCAACATTTTGAAAACTGGTTTCAGTCAGTAAATTGACCGTCATTTGAATCGAGTCAACATTGACTCCGGCTGTGAGGTTTGAAACATCTGCTGTGATGGGTATGGTATCACCCACATTGTAAGTGCTTTGCGGTGTAACTATCGAAGCACTCAAATCAGCAGGGACTGGCGCCGGATCAATCGTGAAAGTGGCATCGGCTGAGTTGTTGCCAGGGTTGCCATCTGAAAAAGTGGTGGTTGCCGTGTTAGTCACCACATTGCCCGGAGTTCCCGTCACGCGGGCAAAAATCTTGACCAAGTTTTGAGTCGCACCAGCAGCCACGGTGGGCACATTGCACGTTAAAGTACTCCCCGTGAACACACAATTACCAATCATGTCTTGATAATACTGTGGATTGACACCCCCATTCAATGTGGCATCAAATGTAACCCCCGGAGGCAAAGTGTCTGTCAAATCGACATTTGTTGCATCCCCTGTTCCCGTGTTATTGAGGTACACCAAATACTCAGCCACGCCATTTTGAGGTAAATTGGTGACTGGACCGACGTTGTTGTCTCCGTCCCAAACGAACTTATCGATGTCGATTTCAGGGCTGCCCACAGGCCCTACAATATAGGTCATGGATGACATGTTATCTGAAGGGAAGGCTTCTCCGTCCGTCGAATTGGCATCGGCGTTGAGGTTGTACATACCATTGGGTGCCAACTGATCAACCACTCCAGCAACTCGAAAAGTGATCGACTGGCTCGCTGCAAGAAATGAAGCATTACATTCAATGCCATTTTGACCAAAAAAACAGTTCGGGTCACTCGCTGGTTGGTTAAAATTGAAGTTCTCGCCGTCAAACAGCATAACGATGTTGCTCCCATCGTCACCGTTGTTGGTGACCGTTACATCAATCTCTATGGGATCAACTGGATCAAACGGATTGCCGAAGCCAGGCGCGAAAGCCATGGAAGTGGTCAGATCAGGTAGAGGGCCTGCAGCCACATAATTCACACCAAATGATGTGTTGTTGTCCGTTAAATTGGTTTCTCCTCCACTTTCATCATTGACTGTGGCAGAAACCACTGCATTGAATTGACCAGGTTGTGCCAATACTGGGACCTCAAGCAAGACATTGCTTCCAATGACGACACTGTTGAAATATTGACAACTCATCGCCTGAGGGTTCAGTTGAGTGCAACTCCAATTGCCAAAGAAGAAATCGCCAGTGAACTCCATCAGACTGTTTTGTAAATCAATGTCCAAAGTGGCCCCATCCGTGGCATCAGTGGTGCCATTGTTTTCCACTTGAAATTCAATCGTATTCACTTGACCGTTGTCAGGGAATTGATAGGGGTTGGACAATGGAAAAAGCGTTAAGTCAGGTTGTGCCCAAGCCACCGGACTCAACAACAAACACACCCAGATACCCAAACTTTTTATTGTCTTGCTAACCATGGTTCACCTCTTTTCTTCCTTTTCCAATGATTAATTAACAGCTGTAGCTAATTATTGTGACCCGTAGTCGCCACAAAAACAATGATTTATCAGTGCTTTTTAATTATTTTGAGAGACAAGTCTCAAAAGAATGCATTGTTCTGTGGTTATAGAAGGAGTTGTTTGACCATGATTTGGAGTTGAGAGCGGCCATTGAAGTGATTACAAGAAACATGATAACAAATCCGAACCCTGTCATCAATTTCTGGAAATTCATTGGGATGCATGCGGAAAGCTATGGCGCCAATTTTTTTGTGCCCATCACTGGTTTGTAGTTGCAAGCGGCAGTGTCCCTGTCCCACTTCCTTCTTCATCTTAATGACAAACCAATCATCAAAAACAGGTTCAGGAAAACGTGACCCCCAAGGACCCGCTTCAGTCAGCATTTCTGCCGTGTGCAAGTTCATGTAATGATCAGGCAAACCACCATCGGTGACGATGATTTCCTCAACCCCCTTTTCAG
>JAUHZH010000171.1 GCA_030426065.1 Gammaproteobacteria bacterium | reverse complement strand
AGAAGCCTTCGATGACGTGGTGAAAGCCAGAGAGGATCAGAAAACTTACATCAATGAAGCCAACCAATACGCCAAGAGTGTGTTGCCAGAGGCAGAAGGTAAGGTGTTGAAGATCATTCAAGAAGCGGAAGCTTACAAAGAATCCACCATTGCACTGGCCAAAGGTCAAGCTGATCGCTTTGATTTGCTCAGAGAACAATATGAATTGGCCCCCGAGGTAACCAGACAGCGCATGTACCTGGAAACCATGGAAGCCGTATTGGGTGACACCGCCAAAGTGGTGGTGGATTCCGATAAAGGCAACAGCCTGATGTACCTGCCGATAGATCAAATGTTGAAAAAGAACAACGCCGCCAGCCAACTACCGATTGATCTGGGCTCAACCGTGGTCACAGGACCACGCACCACACCCGAAGCTGGCAACACCCGCAACAACACCAACCGACGTGGACGAGGGAGGTAAACATGAATAAAATCATCACATTGTTCATCACTTTGTTGATCTTGGCTGTGCTGAGCAGCTTTTTCATCTTCACAGTGAATGAAAAAGAAACAGCGGTCAAATTCAAATTTGGTGAAATCATTCAAGCCGGCTACGAGCCAGGGATTCATTTTCGCCTGCCAATCGTCAACAACATCAAGAAGTTTGACAGCCGAATCCAAACTTTGGACAACAAACCCGAGCGTGTATTCAACACCGACAACGAATACTTGATGGTTGACTACTTCGTCAAATGGCGCATCAATGACGTACGCTTGTTCTATACTTCAAATGAGGGCTTGATTGCCAAAGCCAATGCCAACTTGTCAGGCGTGATCAAAAATGCCCTGTTGGAAGAGTTTTCAACACGCACTTTGGACCAGGTGATTTCTACCCAGCGTGTCGAGCTGATGAACAACCTGAAAGATTTGACCAGTGCCAAAGCAGCTGATTTTGGTATGGCCATTGTTGATGTCCGCATCAAGCAAATCAACTTGGACCAATCCGTCAACGAATCAGTCTATGGGCGGATGCGTTCTGAACGATTGGCTGAAGCGGCAGAACACCGCTCAAACGGCCGCAAAGAAGCCATCAACATCCGTGCCAACACCGACAAACAAGTACAAATCATGTTGGCCGAGGCCGATCAAAAATCTGCCATCATCCGAGGTGAGGGTGATGCCAAAGCCACTGAGCTGTTTGCCAACAGCCATGGGAAAAATCCTGAATTTTATGCCTTTATACGCAGTTTAGAAGCCTATCAAAACAGCTTTCAACCCGGATCTGGCAGCATGATGGTCCTTGACCCCGATTCAGAATTTTTCAAATATTTTAAGAATCAGCAGTGAGTGAACATCCATTCATTGCGGCATTGGCCTTGGTGCTGATCATTGAAGGCATCATGCCTTTTCTGGCACCCAATGTATGGAAAGACTTATTGAAACAGATCGCGGAGCTGAATAACAAACAGCTCCGCATTTTTGGCGCCGTCATGTTACTGACAGGTGCCGCCATTTTACAATACATCAAATCATGAACAAGACAGTCGTTGTGCTCGGTACCCAATGGGGTGACGAAGGGAAAGGAAAAATCGTTGATTTACTGACAGAAAAAGCCGATGCGGTGGTGCGATACCAAGGTGGCCACAATGCCGGTCACACCCTGATCATCGGTGATGAAAAAACCGTCCTTCATTTGATTCCCTCTGGCATTTTGCGGGATGGTGTGAAGTGCTACATCGGTAACGGTGTGGTGATTGAACCAGGCGCATTGATCAAAGAAATCAACCAACTGGAAGCCTCAGGTGTGGATGTCCAATCACGTTTATTCATCAGCAAAGCGGCACCTGTGATCATGCCATACCACATCACCTTGGACCAATTGCGAGAAAAAGCCAAAGGCAAAGACGCGATTGGAACCACAGGGCGCGGCATCGGTCCGGCTTACGAAGACAAAGTGGCCCGACGTGGCATCCGCATCGGCGATTTGTTGGATCCTGCTTTGTTAAAAGAAAAACTGACACAGGTTTTGGCATACCATAATTTTGTCATCGAACATTACCACAACAGCGAGCCACTGGCTTTTGAAGACGTGTACCAAAAAGCCCTCGAACAAGCCGATTTCATTCGTGGCATGTGTTCGGACGTCACGGGTCAACTGCACCAGCAGTTAGATCAGGGTGACCAATTGTTGATGGAAGGTGCCCAAGGCACTTTGCTTGACATTGATCACGGCACTTACCCTTTTGTCACTTCATCCAACACCACTTCAGGCAGTGCCGCCAGTGGTTCAGGATTAGGCGCCACCCACATCGATTACGTTTTGGGCATCACCAAAGCCTACACCACACGAGTTGGCGGCGGCCCATTCCCAACGGAACTGTTCGATGAAGACGGTGCTGAGTTGGCCAAACGCGGTGTTGAGTTCGGTGCCACAACCGGTCGCGCTCGGCGATGTGGCTGGCTCGATTTGGTGGCGCTCAAACGCGCCGTTCAAGTCAATGGTGTGACTGGTTTGTGTGTCACCAAACTGGATGTGTTGGACACCTTCGAGACCATCAAAGTGTGTACCAGTTATGGCCAAGAAGCCTTCCCTGGTGCCGCTTGTGAATTTGAAAAGATTCAACCTGAATACCAAAGCCTTCCAGGCTGGCAATCATCCACCAGAGGCATCACCGATGCCGCTTCTTTGCCTGCCCAGGCACAAGCCCTGCTGGATGTGATTGAGCAGTACACCGGTGCGCCTGTTCACATGGTATCAACGGGCCCCGATCGATGTGAGAACATCATCATCAAAGACCCGATGGCTTGATCAACCCTCATAGTCCTTGATGGTCATTGAAAGGACCAACAAAAAAGGCCGCGAAATGCGGCCTTTTTTGTGGTTTAGATTTTGACTCAAATCATTCGAAGCCGTCTTCGAAGATCAAATCTGAATCAAACACGGTACAGACACCGTATTCACCGGCATTGGAAATGGTGATGTCATCAATCAACCAATCACCATCACCAACTGAATTATCGGTACCCATGCGCCACCGCACTTGAGCGATGTATCCAGCATAAGAGGATAAATCAACTTCTACCAGGTAGAAACCATTGCTGTCGGCACCCCAAGCTGGAGCCGGAGCGAATGGGTGATCATAACCACCCGCCAAGTTGACATTGTAGCCACCCGTGGTGATGTCATTGCCCAGGTCTTGCCAAGATGATCCACCATCCAAACTGATTTCTAAAACACCACCATCGTAGTCACCAAAACTGCCTGACTCAAAGGTGTGGTCGTGATAAAAGCTCAAAACCGAAGAGGCCGTGGGTGTGAATGACCTGGTGATCATGAATTTATCTGAAACTGAATCCACATCAGTAGAAACAAAGGCATTGCCTGTTCCGTTGGTGTTGTCATTTCCAGACAATAAGCGCCAATCATCGTTACCTGCATCAGCAGCGTGTGACCAACCGGCACTTTCAGCGGCAGCCATGTCCACATAAGACTCCAAGTCATCAACGAATGGAACCGCGGTGAATACACCAGTGGCAAACCCTGAAACTTCATTGACATTGCCATCGTCTAACTGGTTGTCCGCATCAATGGCCCTAACAATGTAGTGGTAATCCACATCTGATTGGACATTGTCTTGATCCATCAAGCTCAAGCCTGAAACACCTGTGGCGATGCGATTAGATACATTTGGAGTGAAGCCAGGCGTCTCTGAACGGAACACATCGTAGTTGATTTGACCGTTGCCATTGGGACACATGGATGATGCGGCACTCCAAGACACTTCCAAAGCACAGCTGGCTGTGGCTTGGTTAGCCACCGCAGATGCACCGGCAAATTGTGGGCCTAAAGTACATGCACCTGTTGCAATGGCAGACACTTCGTTTGAGTTGCTCGCTTGACAAGAGCCACCATCAGACGTTCTGATGACGTAATGGTACTCTGTGCCACCTGAAACTGTGGTGTCCTGGTAGTTGTATTGACCGCTGCTGCCAACTCCTGGTGAGCTGTCATTGATTGTGGCAATCAACTCATAGCCCGTGCCGCTTGTGGTGCTGCGGTAAACACGGTATTCACTGACTTCTGCATCAATGGCGTCGTCCCAAGTGATGTCAATGGTGTTGTCACTGGGGGTGGTGGCTGGATTCAAAGTAATGGGCGTCAAGGACAACTGGCAACCACAAGCTTCAAAACGGAATGAACCCACTCGGGTGGCCCATTGAGATGACGGGTTGTATTGAGCAGTGTACCAGAACGTACACTCGTCAACCGGATCAACACTGATGGACGAGTAATCACCGTAACGACCTGAGCCGTTAGCTCCAGACCCTTCGATGATGGAGTTTTCACCCCTTGGCATGGTGCCAGCGGGGTCACTGGCCAGTCGACCAGCATATCGCATGCCAGCGAATGTAGCGGTTCCAGATGTGTTGTAGCCAATGGCGATGTTACCAGATCCATCCATGGCAGCTGATGCCATCCAACGATGTACGCCATCGTTGTTGGTGTATGTGCCTTCGTCTTTCAAAGTCCAACCACCAGCTGCGGTTGCTGCTGGACGCTCCAATTGCCACCAACGCACACCGTGGTAATCGTTACCATCCACGTCTGTGACCATGTTACCAACCAAGAATTGCTTGTCATCAATGGTCCTGTGCTGTACACGCCACATCAAAGGCTGCTTCAATGGGAACAGGTTGGTACCGGAGGGTTGTGGCACCGACAAATCATCAAAATTAGAACCGCCCAAATGGGTGTCAAACTCTGAAACCACGACATTGGTGGGTCCAGTGAGTTGACTGTTGGCTGGGGTGTCAAAATCGGTGGTGAATTCCCAAATTTCCAACACATCATCGGGGGTGGCATCACCATGGTATTCGCTGTCGCGATGACGCATGAAAATGGCAGGTGATCCTGCTGGAGGTAAAGTTTCACCATCCGCATCGGCGGGCATCATGTGCTGGAAACCAAAACCAGGTAAACCAGGAGCTGTGAATACTTGGTAGCCACGTGCAGGTGCACCGTTCAACATGTTATCACGGTCAAAAGCATACAAGCGATTGCCTTCATTGGCACCGACATAGTAGCCGTCACGCCAAACACCAAATTTAGGATAATCTGGCAAACCACCGGTGGCCGACGTGAACTCATAAATGTACCAGGTGCTGTCATCTTGAGGTCCGATTGGACTGTGGGTTTTAGAAATATACAAGCACAATGAGTTGCCTGTGAATTCAGTCAGTACCCAACGGCCTTTTGGATTTCCTGGTCCATTGTCTACGAACTGATCATATAAGATCACAGGGTCGCCATTACCCGCACCACAACCTGTTCCTGAACCAGCCGCAATGGCATCCATTACAAATTGTGCTGCAACCGTACCATCCGATTTATTCAGGATCAATACACCTGAACTGTTGCCGTTGTTGATGGATTGGATGTAATGGTCAATACCCACATCGCCGTTGGTATCCGAAGGGTTTACACCCGTGAATCCCAACCCATCCACATTGACAATGGTGGAGTCAAACATGGCACCGCCCAATTCATTGGCTGGTTGTGCATTCAGTTGTTTGGTGG
>JAUHZH010000170.1 GCA_030426065.1 Gammaproteobacteria bacterium | reverse complement strand
CGGCCGCACCGAAGAAATCATCCCCACTATCGCCGGCGCCTTTGACGGCGACCCGGTGGCGCTGCTGGTCGATGCCAATTCCTGCTATTCCCCCGACAAGGCCATCGAGGTGGGCCACATGCTGCAGGACAACGGCATCACCATCAACCGGCCGCCACGCGATGGGCGCATGGCTTTCGTCAAATCCCCCGATGGCATTTCGATTGAATTGCTTCAGAAAGGTGAAGCTTTAGAAATTAAAGAACCGTGGGCTTCGATGCCCAATGAGGGGACTTGGTGAAGTTTTGTTAACTTGATTCCGATTATCAACTGAAGTGGTTTTGATATATGACCACAGCCCACGTGGCAACGGTCAATATCGATGTCATCATCACCGCGGCCGAACCCATGTCTTTGGCCTGTCCGGCGAGCTTGTGGCGTTCGTCGCCACAGACCAAGTCAACGATGGCTTCCAGCGCCGAATTCAATATCTCCACCACCAACACCAGCCAAGCCGATCCCAACAACATCAATAGCTGCATCGAAGACTCGGCCAACCAAATGGCCAAAGGAATGGCCAAAACAAAGAGCCACACCTCCAATCTGAATGAGGCTTCATGGCGGTAAGTGGCGAGCAGGCCTTGGATGGACCAGCGACCTGCTCTGATGAGTTCTTTCGGACCCCTGAAACCCGAATCCGCCATTATTTGACGGAAATGTCCCAAACGATGTTGGGCTCCTTAACCGCTTTGACTTCGTCCAAACGGCGAACGGGGGTTGTGAACGGCCCTTCTTTCAAAGGCGTCATGTCTTCTTTGGCTTGGTTCAACACTTCAACCATGCCTTCAACAAAAGCGTCTATGGATTGCTTCGATTCAGTTTCTGTCGGTTCAATCAACAAACATTCTGCCACCAGCAAGGGGAAGTAGATGGTCGGCGCATGCAAACCTTTGTCTAGCAATGCTTTGGCCAAGTCTGAAGCCAGCAAACCCAGTTCTTTGGCCTGTTTCTTCAAGGTAACAATGAATTCATGACTGGCTCGGCGGTTTTTGAATGCCAAGTCGAAGCCTTCTGATTCCAACCGTTTCATCAGGTAATTGGCATTCAAGGTGGCGAATTCTGACACCCGCGCCATCCCTTGCTTGCCCAACAACAAGGCATAAATATAAGCGCGCAAATTAACACCGGCATTGCCTGAAAAGGCCGACAACTGTCCGATGGTTTTGGGGGCTTCTTTTTCGGTAATAAAGTGATATCCCGATTCGTTTTTGCCCACGAATGGAACCGGCATGTAAGGCAACAGGCGCTCACTGACACCGATCGCTCCTGAACCCGGTCCACCACCGCCATGGGGGGTTGAGAATGTTTTGTGCAGGTTCATGTGAATCACATCAAAACCCATGATGCCCGGATTGGTTTTGCCCAAAATGGCATTCAAGTTGGCGCCATCATAATAAAGGAGACCACCGGCTTCATGAACCAAGGTAGATATTTCTTTGATGTTGGATTCAAACACACCCAATGTCGATGGGTTGGTCAGCATGATGCCCGCAGTTTGTGGTCCCAAAGCCGCTTTCAAGGCATCCATGTCGACGTTGCCGTCTTGGTCGGTTTTGATTTCCTTGACCTTGTAACCACACATGATGGCCGTGGCTGGGTTGGTGCCGTGGGCAGCATCCGGCACAATGATTTCTGTGCGCGCATCGTCGCCACGTTCATCATGGTAAGCCTTGATCATCGCCACACCAGCAAATTCACCTTGGGCACCAGCCATCGGCGTCAAAGAAACGCCTTTCATGTTGGTCACGGCTTGAAGGATTTCTTGTAAGTGGTACATGCAAGCCAAGTAACCTTGAGACAAACTGTTGTGAGCCAATGGATGGCGAGACAAAAACTCTTCTCGCATCGCCAAAGAATTACAGGCTCGTGGGTTGTATTTCATCGTGCACGAACCCAAAGGATAAAAATTGGTGTCAATCGAAAAATTCTTTTGACTCAACTGGGTGTAATGCCTGACCACATCCAGTTCACTGGCTTGTGGCATGCCCAAACGACTGCCTCGTTGGAACTGTTCAGGAATCAAATGATCCACGTCAACCGCCTGGGGCGATTGGGCTTGGGCTGTGCGGCCTAATTTAGACTTTTCAAAAATCAACACGAGCGTTCACCTTTAAAATTGGTAATGGAATGAAACATGGTAATTTCGACCCGGAGCGTCCAACCCTGAAGCATGTTCACGGTATTTTTTGTCAAACAGGTTTTCTATGCCCATCCGGATGCGATAATCATGATCGCTGTACCATGTGAAGTGGGTATCATAAACCACAAAGCCACCTGTGCCAAAGGGATTGATGCGCGGATCGCCTTGATCTCGCTCGCTCAATCGGTCTTGGGTGGCAGCATACCTGATTTGTGACTTGATGTGCCAAGCATTGCTTATACTTTGTTGGTATCCCAAAACACCAAACGTGGGGGGAATTCGATCAGCTGGACCACTGCCTTCTGGTGTGTCTTCGGTGCCGTAGGTGTGGGTCGCTGTGGCAAAAACTTGCCCACCGTTATCAAAATAGTAATTGAGCTCGGCTTCAATGCCCCAAATGCGGACTTCATCGATGTTTTGAGACTGAACAATATCAAATCCATTGGCGTCTTGCTCACCGGTCAGTACAGATGAGATCACATCTTGGTAATCTGAAACAAACCCAACCAGTTCTGCTTGCCAACCATTGCCTGCATGTTTCCAACCAAAATCAAAACTCAACACCGTTTCAGGGTTGAGGTTGGGATTGATGACGTTGAAACGGTTGCCAGGACGTTCACCGACCTGACCCAAGTCAAAAATGTTGGGTGGGCGAAATCCACGACCCAAATTGGCAAACAATCGGTGGTTCTCATTCAATTTGAACAACCAAGAAGCATGCCAAGTGAAATCTGTCAGATCCAACCGGTCGTCACTGATTGCAGGGCTGTTCAAATCAATCAAATAATCACTGTACCTGGCGCCCAAGGTAAATTCGTGGTCACCGGCATACATGTGGTAATCGGCAAACAAACCGATGTGGCGCATGGTGGAGTCATCTGGGAACCGTGGCTCCCTGATGGTGACCACACCGGAGTCTGTTGTGCGCTGTCTGGCGCTGCGGATGGTGTCATGGTAAGCATCCAACCCATAAACCAGCATTGACTGATCACTGAATTCTTTGCTGAAGTCGGTTTGGAATGACAACAATTCACTGGCATTTTGCTCGGTGTCGATGTCGCTTGATCCGAATGACTTTTTGAATCGGTTGTCTTTTATTTTTTGATAAGAAATATGGACATTGGCCGTGTCATACCACGAAGTGGCTCGCTGTGAGGCATAGGCCAAATGAGAAAACAACCGCTCGTTGGGCCTGAACAAAAAGACACTGGAATCTGGCTCACTCTGGCCAAACCCAGCCACCAAGTCATCCACCCTGGGAGTGGCTGGTTGGTGTAAATACTGCACATCAAACAACCAGCGGCTGTCTTCTGATGTGTTGAACACCCATTTGTTATTGAATGCACGTGCACTGTAAGCGGTGAATGGAATGGACTGTCCTGCGCCGGTGGTACGCTCACCAATGTCTTGGTATGACAACCCCAGAGTGGTGGCGATTTTCTCATTGCCATAATCAACATCGATGTGACTCAGCCATTTGTCATCTGCGGTGTCGAAAGAGGTGAACATTTGTCCGGTCAGCTGCATTTCCTTGCCAACAAAATCTGGGGTGTGTGTGATCACATTGACCACGCCACCCAAAGCATCACCACCATAAAGGACAGATGCAGGTCCGCGAACGACTTCGATTTGTTCGGTCATGAAAGGGTCAACCAAAGCCATGTATTGGTTCGGAGAATTTCTGAAAAAAGCGGTGTTCAATCGCATGCCATCAATCAAGTGTACGTTTTGCGATCCTTTCAAGCCGCGGATGATGGGAATGCCTTGACCTGGTGTGGTTTGCTGAATGTAAACCCCGGCTTCTTCGCGCAACAGATCCGATAGCAAAGCATTGGGTTTTTGACTGATTTCATCTCGAGTCACCACAGTCACAGCGGAAGCCGTGTCATTGGTGGCGGTGGCTGTTTTGCCAGATGTTACCTGTAATGGAGACAGATCTTCTACCTCTCTTTTATCGTCTTCAGCGAAGGCATTGATGCTGACGGCCAGCATCAATGGAATTATTCTTTTAATCATGGGGTTATGCGGGTTGCAAAAGGCAGAACAATTTACATTAAATGACAATCATCCGCAACTGCCGATTGGCATAATTCAGAGGCTTTGGTATTTTTTCAATTCTTGGGCACTGAGTTGATACGCCTTTTTCAATTTCATCTGCACTTGTGAAACCAATGGACCTTCCCCTTTGATGGCTGCTTGCTCCAACTGCTTACAAAAATGATTCAAACCCTTGGCACCGATGTTGGCACTGGTTGATTTGAGCGTGTGTGCCAACTGTTTGATGTCTTCAAACTCTTTGGCCACCACATGTTGATCCAATTTTTTGATGATCTGTGGCGTTTCTTGCAAAAACATGTCGATCAATGAACCGATGTCATCTCCCATAAACTCTTTCAACTCTTCCAACACCTCCAAACTCAACCATTTTTGGTTGATCGCAGCAGGTTCAGACGTGGGCTCCGGTTCATGTTGTATCTTGTAGTCTTCAGCACCGGTCCCCGCACTGGCCCTGATTTTGTGGGTCAATGGATCCCACTGCTTCAAAGTTTTTTCTAAAATGTATCTGTTCAGTGGTTTCGACATGTAGTCATCCATACCGGCTTCGATGCATTTTTCTTTGTCACCCAACATGGCATTGGCCGTCATGGCAATGATGGGGGTGTGGTTGAGGGCGTTGTCTTCTTCGTATTTTCGTATCCGCTTGGTACAAAAATAGCCATCCATAACGGGCATTTGACAGTCCATCAGTATCATGCGGTAACGGCGCTTTTTGGCTTTTTCCAAAGCAACCATACCATTTTCAGCAACATCAAAAGGGTAGCCAATGTAATCAATCAGCTTCTGCGCCACTTTGAGATTGACTTCATTGTCCTCCACCAACAGCACCCGATCCGAAATGTTTTCTACGTTTTGAGGACGCGGCGGTTTTTTCTGTTCAACCACCTCTTTTTCTGCGGTTTCGAATTCAAGAATCGGTGCCGGCTCTTCTTCTGCCGCTTTTCGTCCGCCCGTCATAGAAACTTGATTTTCCAAAGTCTCGATGGCTTCTTCAACATCAAATTCAACATCCAAGCGGATGATGTTTTTGTGACGCTTGATGCCTGCGATGTGATCGGCCTCTGAGATCAAACACACCCAAAGGTCTTGGAACTCACCTTTTTCAAACAACATCATCAGCTGACGGAATGATTTGGCATTGGTGTCGAAATCAATGAACAACATCATCTGTTTCTGGTCTTGGATTTCACCCGCTGCTTTGACCCTGGCCAAAGCATGGTCCAAATTCAAAGAAGTTTGGGATTTGATCTGATTTTTATCCAATTCAGCTTGAATCCTGCGACACAATATGGGGTTGGTGTTGAGTATCACGGCTTGGTGGTAT
>JAUHZH010000169.1 GCA_030426065.1 Gammaproteobacteria bacterium | reverse complement strand
CCGATTGTGAAAGCGCCTGTTGCCATCGGATCTTGATCGGTACCAGAAACGACATGATAAGCAATGACTTCATTACTGACATTGAAAATGTAGACCAAGCCGTACGAAGCCAACGGCATCAAGCCAGCATTGTTGACCAGATTCCCTGAAATGCTGGCACCTGTTTCTAAGGTGAAATCCACGTTCGAACGTGTGCCACCATTGACCAAGTTGACCAAGTCACCCATGCCATCTAAAGCTTGTTGAACACACAGGTTGCACTGGATGTTGTTGTACAATTCTGGGATGTGGTTGTTGGTGTAAAGGTAATGGTCAGCTTGTAAATAGACCCGGTATTGACCTGC
This sequence comes from Gammaproteobacteria bacterium, assembly GCA_030426065.1. GTDB lineage: Bacteria > Pseudomonadota > Gammaproteobacteria > Xanthomonadales > Marinicellaceae > Marinicella. Next base: position 5,238 of record JAUHZH010000169.1, on the reverse strand, counting down.
TGGGACTCCTGTGATGGTGTAAATTCCAAAACCGTCAAGTTCCGTGCTGTAATGCCAATTGTTGTATTGGCCATCAGGTCGGAATAAATTGATGAACATGGTGTCAACTTCCAGTCCGGTGTTGCTGTCAACCAAGAGGCCTGTGATGGTGGCACCAATGGTCAAAGTCAAATCATGGCCTGAGGACATCTGGGATGAAGAAACGGTAATGACTGCATTCGCTGGCAATTCACAATATTGACAGATCAGGGTGCCGGTGCTTGTCCAGATGGCGTCAATGTAATCATCCGCAGTGTTATAAGCTGAAATCAGATAATCACCAGAAGGAATGCCTGTGAAATTGTATGTGCCACTGGCATTGGTTGATGTAGAGTTGATCAAGCCCCAATTGCTGTTGAATAAACCGATTTGAGCCCCAACAACAGGTGATCCACTCTCTGTGACTGTACCACTGATGGTTGCACTGCCTCTGAGGGAGGCTGTGCTGGGTTGAGCCGATTGAGGTCCCAATAGTCTGCTTTGTCGGATCAGCTCCTGTTTTGATATCAATCCTTCATTGGTCAGCTCTTGTAAAATCAAAAGCCTTTGTTCTGGGTTGGTTTTGGCTGCTGTGACGCATGCAAGGAGCGTCAATACTAAAAAAAATGTTGATTTCATATTCATATTCCCTGTACTGAAAATTGTTATATAGTATTTAACGCCAAATGCCGACAAAACCGGACAATGTGTGAAAGGGTGATGGGATGTACAGTTTTTCGGTTTTGAATTTTATGTGTTTACTTAGCAGTTGATAATAAGTATCATTTGCATAAATCAAATATCATAAAGAGGAAAGATAAGATGACAAATTTTCCAACAGCTTTGACCCTGGTGATTGCTTGTGTGGCGACGCTTTGGTCACCGGTGACTTCAGCCAATGGCACAATCACCAATCAAGTGAATCATTTGAGTGATCATTTGAATCAGTACCAGGAAGAAGTCGAGTGGCTGAATATAAAATTTGCTGGTGTGGTGGATGGATACGGAGCCAAAGGCAATGAGGGTGTGAAAGTCAATACAGCCCAGTTGATAGAGTTTTGGGAACAAGTGGATTTTCATTCTGCCATAGAAACTCAGCATGTTCCGACCTATGCCAGCATATGGCAAGGCATATATGGCATCAAATCCAGCATCGATGCAGGAGATCCAGTTGATCAAGTGCGCGCGCATCAAAAACAGCTGAATCAGGCTTTGTGGCAAGGCTTGGGTGCTGTTAAATTGGCGGCACAATACCAGCAGCGTGGTTGGGCACCCAAGGTCCAAACCACTGAAGTTGAGCCAAGCAGTCCCGATGAAATTGTCGAAGACATCATCAACCGTTTAGATCGTGTGGTGGCAAAACATGCCGAACAATTGAATCAAGTGGCGGTCAGTTTGGTTCACGAAACGTATGAAAAACGTTTTGAATCAATTGAATCGGCATTGAAACAACAAGACCATGACTTGGCAGAAGCACTGGAAAAAGATTTTGTGGTGACTTTACCTCAATTATTGAAAGGGAAAGGCAGCGTGGACCAAGTGCGCGCAGTGATTAATGGTATGAAAAAGCAATTGATGGGTGCCAAGGCCTTATTGAACGGAAAAAAACCACTGAAAAACAGTTGATGATGTACTGGCTGTCATGATCAAACCAATGACAGCGCCGGTGGGTTTTACTGATCGTTTTCGACCCACCCAGTTTCACCGTCTTGGTAGTGCTCATTTTTCCAAATGGGCACTTCTTTCTTGACTGTTTCCAATATGAATTCGCAGGCTTCAAAGGCTGCTCTTCGGTGGTTGGCTGAGACGCCAACCCAAATAGCCATGTCACCTATTAACAGTTCACCCAAGCGATGACAGCAAACCGCTTGGTTGATGTCGAAACGGGACTGGGCTTGCTCGATGATGTCTTGGCCGACCTGTAAGGCCAGTTTTTCATGGGCACTGTAGTGGAGGGCAGTGACGATTTTCCCGTTATTGTGGTTGCGAACCCAGCCTTCAAAACAAACAAATCCGCCACTTTGGGGATCATGGGTTTGCGATTTCAGTGCAGCTGCATCTATCGCCTTTTCACTCAATGTGAACATTCAGCCTCCAGATGCCGGAGGTAAAAAGCCCAAAACATCGCCAGATTGGAATTCGTTGTTCCAGTCAACAAATGTGTCATTGATCACTGGCTTGATGCCTTTGATGCTGTCATCGACCTGATGGGTTTGGCAAAGGGATTGGTAGAGTGCTTTCATGGTGCTGTTGGCTTGGGTTTGCCAAAATATGTGGTCTTGACCAAAAAGACCTATCAAACGGCCATACAATTCGATTTTGATGTTGATCATGTGTTTTCTTTTGGGGTGATGTCAGACTTGCCACCTGATTTTTTGACCAGGCGGATTGTGCTGATTTCTATGTCATGGCTCAAGGCTTTGCACATGTCATAGACGGTCAATGCCGCCACAGAAGCACCCGTCAAGGCTTCCATTTCAACGCCAGTTTTGGCGTGCAAGCGGCAAATACAACGGACCTCGAGGTTGTTTTCTTTGTCTGGCTTAATGTGAACTTTGCATGATTCAAGGGCGATGGGGTGACAAAAAGGGATCAATTCGTGGGTTTTTTTTGCGGCCATAACACCTGCGATTATGGCAGTTTGGATCACCGGTCCTTTTTTACTTTGAATTTCACCACAGTTCAAAACGGCTTTGACTTCAGGGGGCAGCTTGACCCAGCAAGCAGCCTCCGCCTGTCTCAGGGTGGTGTCTTTGGCGCTGACATCGACCATGGTGGGTTGGTTGTTTTCATCAATGTGACTGAGTTTCTTGTTCATTCATCCTCCCATGACAAACATTTCGATTTTCGGTAAAGGGTGATGCTTGTCTTTCTTTTGACGCAATACCGAATATTGGTCATCGCGATGCTGCCACCACTGATTGATGTGCTCTTTCAAAGCAACAGGGTCATCGAGGTGGGGCTTGGTGTCATGTCCTTGGCTGGCAAAAAGGCATTGAAATACCAGTCCATCAGATGACAGGCGAGCACGGTCACAGTCTCCGCAAAAGGGCTGGCTGACCGAGGAAATCAAGCCAAACTCTTCTTGGCCGTCATCAAAGCCATAGCGTTTGGCCACTTCGCCACTTTTTAATGGGTGTTTGCTGTGGAATGGGCGGTGTTGTGCGATGAGATCAAGCACCGCATGCGAAGGCATCACTTGAGTCTCATGCCATTGATTCAGTGTACCCACATCCATGAATTCGATGAAGCGAACCACAGCGGCTGTCCCCCTGAAATGTTCCAATATGGGAACGACTTGGTGCTCATTGATGCCCTTTTGAATGACGGTGTTGATTTTGACTTGTTTCAAACGGCTTGCAAGGCACAAATCAATCACATCAAGGACGTCTTTTGCACGGTGTTGGGTGCCGGTGATGTGAGCAAATAAATCATCATCAATGGCATCCAGGCTGATGGTGACACGATCCAAACCGGCTTTGATCAAGTCATCCAGTATCTGTGGGAGCAAAATGCCATTGGTGGTCATGGCCAAATCATCGATGCCTTTGATGGATTTGAGGCTTTTGACCAATTGAGGCAGGTGCTTGCGAAGCAAAGGTTCGCCTCCCGTCAATCTGACTTTATTGACGCCTAATTCGGCATAAGCTTCGACGATTCGAGTGATGTCATCAAAACTGAGTTTGTTTTCTGATGCGCTTTGGCTCCGCATGACATCCACATGTTCAGCTGGCAAGCAGTATCTGCACCTGAACTGGCATCGGTTGGTCACTGAAATGCGCAAATCATGACAGGGCCTGCCCATGCGGTCTTTGAGGCCAGGATTGGTGCCCAGATCAGCCACCTTGACTTGATCCGGGGGTTGAGCCGAAGTTGCGGTGTTTGTTTTCTGCTGATTTTTTCAAAACATGGGTGGCGAAGTTGCAAGGACGGTGGCTGGCATCGAGTTGTTCCTTCAAAATGTGCTCCCATGCTGTGCGACAGGCATTCGTGGATCCTGGCATGGCCGCGATCAAAGTGCCATTGGAAAGGCCAGCAAAAGCCCTGGATTGAATGGTTGAACTGCCGACTTCTTGATATGAAACCTGTCTGAACAGTTCGCCAAAACCTGGGATGGGTTGCACCAATAAAGGTGCAATGGCTTCAGGTGTTCCATCCCTTTCAGAAAAGCCGGTGCCGCCTGTGATCAACACCACCTGGACTTCAGACCGATGTATCCAGTCAGACACCACAGCACGGAGATGAAACACATCGTCTTTGATGATGGTCTGATCCACCACATGGTGACCCGCCATTTCGGCATTGGCCTTGAGCGTCTTGCCTGAAACATCATTTGCTTCTGTTCGGGTGTCACTGACGGTCAAAATGGCGATGTTCAATGGTGTGAATGGTGGTTTTTTGTGCATGAATTGTTGTCTTTTTAACAGGATGGAAAGCATGGAACCCATGTGCGGCTCCTCACTTTCAAATAATGACCAATTTTACGCTTTTCTGTGTCGTTTTAAAATTCCAATCGCATGCCCAATTGGACGCCGTGTAAATTCAAGCCTTCACTGGCGATGTGTTGGGTGTACTTGAGGTAAAACATGCGGCCATTGCCTCTGACCCAAGTCAGGCCCAAGCCCAGTTGGCCATAATTGTTGTCAGTGAAATCGGTGTTCACTTGAAACAACTCATCGATGGGCATGCCCACCAATCGCATTGAAGCCAATCTGTGACTTTGGTCTTCGAAATTGTGCTGGTATGACAGCTGTGGAATCAAGACACTTTCTGACAAACTGATGGAGCGTGACCAATTGAATCCAGCCATCAGGCGCTGGGTGGTGAACGTTTGGTCTTGATAAGCCATGTTGAACCCACCAGCCCCTTGTTCGGTGAAAGCATCAATTTCGGCGCGGGCGTATTCGTAACTGAGGTATGGGGCGAACAACCAAGCATTGTGTGCCCATTGGTATCCAGTGCTGATGGCAAATGTGTTTTGGGTGGTGTTGGATTGACTGGTGGCTCGGACAGGCACCAACTCTTCCAACAAGAGGAAGTTTTCAACCCTGAGTTGATCAATGTCTGGTCTGGCATGGCTGTATTTCATGTCCACATACCAGTGTTCGCTGGGTGACCACATGGCATATAAATTGCCGCTGAACCCTTCGGTTCTGAGTGTCAAATCAGGCCCGGATTGTGAATCAAATGCATTGTACCCCAACCCAAATCCCATGACCC
>JAUHZH010000168.1 GCA_030426065.1 Gammaproteobacteria bacterium | reverse complement strand
CAACCGTGCCGTCGAAAATCCGCATAGCCCAAAGTTTCGGCGCCGTGTTGGACTGCATTGATGCCGCCAAAATACAAGTTAGGTGCTGTCCAAATGGTGTGGTTGGGGTATTGGTCAATCAACAATGACTGGTCTTTGTCCTGATATCCCGGCTCCACATCAAGGTGGTCTTTTTCAAGGTGCATGCGCGGTGCATTGACGGCTTGTTTCAAACTTTGGCCTTGGCAGATTCGGTGGATGGCCTGATACAGCGCCGACTTGATTCGGTTGGAACCGCCGGTACCCAAAGCCATGCGAGTTTTTGGGCAGATCATCAAACTGGGTGCCATCATGGTGTGCATTTTTTGTCCGGGTTGCCAGGCAAAAAACCCTTCGGGGTTGATGTCTTCCTCACCCAAAAAATTGTTCATCATGAAGCCAAAGGGTGACAGGGTGAGTCCATTGCCTTCGCCATTGGACAAGGTCATGCTGGCTAAATTGCCTTTGGCGTCGACCACCGAAATGTGGCTGGTCCCCCTGGCGGTTTCGGCGGGTTTGGGCTGCAGTGAAATGGCCTGCATGGCTTGCAGTTGTTGGAGGGGCAGTGCACCGTCTGCGGCTGGGTTTTTTAATTGCTTGAGGACGTATTGTCCGCCTGAACTGGGGCTGGGTGCGGTGTGAATTTGCCAGCCATTGCTGTGCCAATGCAAGCTTGGGCTGACGTCCACTCGGGCTTGAGCGAAGTCTTCCAGTGTCAATAAAACACCACCCTGCTGAGACAAGCATTCAGCCACTTCCCCTTGGTAAAACCAAGCATGGTCACGTTTTGACAGGGTGTCAAGAAAACTGGCCAGCTGTAGATTTTTCCATACACACCCTGCTTTGAGGCCAGCAAAGACACGTTGTGTGGTGGGGTTGGATTTGATGATGGGGTCCAAGACGCGCGTGACAAAACCTTGTTGTTGATTGACCAAGACGCCGTTGGAAGCGGCTTGGATGGCGGGTGCCGCCAATTCGCTCAGGGGCATCGTGGCCAAAGATTCATGAATGGCGTAAATGCCGGCAACGGCCAAAGGCACGGCACAAGCGGCTGCTCCAATGTGGAATTGTTGTTGTTGGTCACCAAAATCACCCATGATGGGGTAAAAGTCAACCAAAGACCGGTCCAACTTTGCGGGGTGAACACGCGGCGTCAAAGCAAAAAAGTCATAGGCCTGCGGTGTTTGGTCCACGGGTCCTGCCAGCATCAAGCCGCCGCCACCCGGTGAAGACAACAAAGGTTCAGCAACGAAAGACATCATCATCGCGGCCAACACGGCATCGTAGGCGTTGCCGCCTTTCATCAGCATGGTGGCAGCGGCTTGACTGGTCAATGGGTGTCCTGAAGCAATGGCGTAGGCGGGCATAAGAAAGGTAAAATGTCTTTTTTTGCCATTCTAAATCATGTCGGTGACATGGCAAACACTTTATAATGAAGCCCATTTCAGAATGTGTGATTCCAATGACCAGTAACCAAGAACTGTTTCAGCATGCCCAACGGGTGATTCCAGGTGGCGTTAACTCTCCTGTACGTGCTTTCAAAGGTGTGGGGGGTGATCCCTTGTTCATCGCCAAAGCCCAAGGTGCTCATATGTATGATGTTGAGGGTAAGGCTTACATTGATTACATTGGATCCTGGGGGCCCATGATTGCAGGCCATGGCAACGAAAACGTGCTGGCAGCGGTCCACCAAGCGGTCGATATGGGCTTGAGTTTTGGTGCACCGGCACCCGCTGAAGTGACATTGGCGCAACAAATTTGCGACATGATTCCATCCATCGATAAAGTTCGCATGGTCAATTCAGGTACCGAAGCGACCATGAGTGCCATTCGATTGGCTCGTGGTTTCACAGGCCGCAACAAAATCATCAAATTCGAAGGTTGCTACCACGGTCATGCCGATTCTTTTTTGGTCAAAGCCGGCAGTGGTGTTTTGACTTTGGGCATCCCGGGTTCGCCTGGTGTGCCAGATGCCGTGGCTGATTTGACTTTAACGGTGCCTTTCAATGATTTGCCAGCTTTGTCCGAGGTGATGTCTGAGTGTGGTGATGACGTTGCTGCGATCATTGTTGAACCCATCGCTGGCAACATGAACATGATTGAACCACTGGATGGTTATTTGCAAGGGATGCGTGACCTGTGCGATGAACATGGGTCGGTGTTGATCTTTGATGAAGTGATGACCGGCTTTCGTGTCGCCAAAGGGGGCGCTCAGGCGCTGTATGGCATCACACCGGATTTGACCACATTTGGTAAAGTCATTGGCGGTGGATTGCCGGTTGGGGCATTCGGCGGCCGACAGGAAATCATGGATTACATCGCGCCCGTGGGACCGGTGTATCAAGCGGGTACTTTGTCAGGCAATCCATTGGCCATGGCCGCTGGGTCAGCAATGATGAAAGAAATTTCTTCCGAAGGGTTTTATCAACAGTTGGAACGCACGGCTCAACGTTTGACAGCCGGTTTGCAAGCGGCTGCGGATGCTGCCGGTATGGCGTTTTCCACCCGTGTTCAAGGGGGCATGTTCGGCTTGTTTTTCTCACAAAAGCCGGCCAATAATTTTTCAGACACCAGTGATGAATCGGTTGAAACTTACAAACGATTTTTTCATGAAATGTTGGACCGGGGTGTTTATTTGGCGCCTTCGGCTTATGAAGCGGGATTCGTCAGCTCAGTGCACAGCGATGATTTGATCGATGAAACCATTGAAGCAGCCAAGGAGGCATTCAAGGCATTGTGATGGAACAAGGGTGGGTCAAAGACATATTTGATTGGGTACAAGCCAACCCCAATTGGACAGGCATCATCATCTTTTTGTTTGCCTTTGGCGAGTCCATTTTACTGGTCGGCATCATCCTCCCCGGCGCTGCATTTTTACTGGCTTTGGGCACCATGGTGGGCTTGGGTGTTTTGGATTTGACCAGCACCTGGATTTGGGCCTCGGTCGGCGCCTTTTTGGGCGATGGCATCAGTTTTTGGATCGGTCACAAATACAAGCGCAGCCTGTTGAAAATGTGGCCGATGTATAAATTCCCCGATTTGATCAGCAAAGGGGAAGCTTTTTTCAGCAAATACGGTGGCGTCAGCGTCTTCATTGGTCGGTTTGTGGGCCCCGTTCGTCCGATCATTCCAGCCATCGGTGGCATGATGGGCATGAATGTGCGTTTGTACGTTCTGATCAGTTTGGTGGCTTCCATTCTGTGGTCTCCCTTTTACTTGTTGCCCGGTATCTTGTTTGGTACGGCCATGGACAAAATGGCCGCCATTGCAGGCAAGCTGGCGGTGTTGATTTTGGTGTTGGCGGCTTTGATGTGGCTGGTCTATTGGCTCATCAGCATGGTTTATTTGTTGTTGGTGCCACGTGCTTACCGTTGGCTCAGTGCTTTGTTGGCTTGGACGCAGCGTCACCCGGTTTTGGGCAAAGTCACATCGGGGCTGGTTGATCCAAGACAGCCCGAAAAAGGGTCATTGGCCATGTTGGCTTTTTTGGTGATGCTGTTTTTGGGCTTGTCGATCTGGTTGATGGCAGACCATGCTGGCACCGTGGCATGGAACCAAAAGAGTGACCTGTTCTTTTATTCTTTCCACAACCCATGGACTGAAATGCCCATGAAGTGGCTGTTGTACCTGGGCCATGATTTGACCCTTCTGGTGGTCACTGTTTTGGTGGCCGCATGGTTGTCGTTCAGGCGTTTACACATGGTGATGAACCACTGGTTGTTTGTTTCCTTCAGCGGCTATGTGTTTTCGGTGCTGATTGTTCGATTGGTGGCCGGTGAATGGTTGTTGTTTGGCAGTGCCCATGTGTTTTGGTTCGCATCATTGGCCGCTTTCTGGGCCGTGATTGTGGCCAGTGCTTATCCCATCAAATGGCGCAGTTGGCCGTATGTGGTTGCTGGTTTGTTGGTGTCATTACACAGTTTTGCTGTCTTGTATTTTTTCCAGCTCAGTTTGGGTGTGGTGTTGTTGTCACAAGTCAGTGGCGGTTTTTGGGCTTTGGTCGTGGGCATTGCCTTCAGGACACGAAGCCGCAAACAGTTCCTCGGTTTTCCCCTCAAGACCATCTTTTTACTAACCCTGTTGTTAATCAGCGTGGTGTCTTGGTTGCTGTTTCCACAACACAGCGTCGTGAACAAACCCGAATGGGTGGTCAGTCAACCGAGAACCACCACCACCGGTTGGGCCAATGACGGAGAGCAAAAGTTGGATGTGGTCATCCATGGCGATGAAACGGTGTTGGTGGATGCATTGCAGGCTTCAGGATGGCAGCAACAAGAGATCCGCAGTTGGGGCAATTTATACCAAGCTTTGGTTACAGACTCGGGGGATCAGGAAGAGATGCCGGTATTCGCCAGCTTACACCGGGGAGAGTTGGAGTCGATGATGTTTACTCAAAACTCAGACGGTGGTTTGTTGGTGTTCCATTTGTGGGCCCAAAATGAAAATCAATGGCAAGGTTATTTATCCATGAACCAAGCAAAAGAATCGCTGTATTGGTTTGATTACTGGGGGTTTGAATCACAGTTGGAAGACAAATCGGTATTGAGAACTGTTTTTAAACCGCCTCAGTTCATTGTCGATGAAACAGATGATGAAGCGTGGTTGATCAGGCAGAAAAGAAAGTGAAAAAAGGGTTACTGATCATTTTATTGACACTGGTGATGGCCGTGGTTGTGATCTACATGGGCAGGGACCATGCACCTGTGGTTTTTCATGATGCCGAGTACGTCGGCAGCCAGGTGTGTGGTGACTGTCACATCATCAATTTTGCGGCTTGGCAACAATCACCACACCACCACATCGTGCATGAGCCGGCCAAGAACACAGTGGTGGCCAATTTTTCAGAAGGGGCTTTTTACATTCCCGCTGAGCACCGAATGTCTGACTTGGATGCATTGCCAGCGGCTAAAATGTATCAAAAAAACGGTGATTTCATCATGGCACTGCGAAACCCAGGCGCCAGCAGTTACACCGAATTCCCACTCGATAAAGTGATTGGATACCAATACAGACAAACATTCCTGACCAAAGAAGGTGGGGGCGTTTTGCGTCGATTGCCCATCCAGTGGTCGGTACCCAGGCAAGCCTTTTTTGCCTATTGGAACGAGCAAGAGCAAAGCATCCACTCGGTTCATGACCTGTGGGAACAAATGAAACCGCTCAATTCCGCTTGGAATTTGTACTGTGCTCGCTGTCACACCACCAACTTACAAGAGCACAGCAAAGACCGGGCACACACCCGAGCAGATGTTGAATGGACTGAGTTGGGTGTGGGTTGTGAAGTCTGTCATGGGCCTGGCAGCAAGCACGTTGATTACATGGATGGCCAACCCTTGAATCGTTTGGCGTCGTGGTTGGATCAACAATTGTTTGATAAACAAGCGCCCTACATCATGAATGCCGCCAAACAGTCACAAGGTGTGGCTTTGAGTGTTTGTGCCCGCTGTCACGGTGCCGACATCATGCGCAGCCGCATGGCTTTGTACCGAGAATATCATCCAGGCTTTGACGCAAACGGTAAGCTCAATGACCTGTCTCCTTATTTCACCGAGGCTGAGTTGGTGCCTGGCCGGACCATCCCCACCGTTGAAGTGTGGCCAGATGGCAGGCCCAAAGGTTTGGGCACCT
>JAUHZH010000167.1 GCA_030426065.1 Gammaproteobacteria bacterium | reverse complement strand
CGAGGCAAACCAATTTCTTCGTCGGTTTCTTCACAATAACCATAGTCGCCAGACTCGATACGGTTCAAGGCTTTGTTGACCTTTTTCAACAATTTGCGGTAACGGTCTCGTGTGCGCAGCTCAAACGTGTTTTCTGTTTCACGAGAAGCGCGCTCGGCTTCGTCGCTGATGTCTCTTGCTTCGGAGCGCAAGTTCTCAATGGTGTCATTGGATTCTTTTAATAAATCTTCTTTCCATTGTTCAATGCGACGGCGAAAATACTCAATGTGCTCATCACACATGTACTCATCTTTTGCCGATGGAAGGTAATCATCGGCCAACTCCAAACGAGGCACGTAACCTTTTGGCAAATCATTGATGCTTCTTTCTGACATGTTTTTCTCCTATTCAATGACCCTCATGACCGAAAGTGATAAAATGCGGCACTTGGGACAGGTCTCTTTCTCGCAGACCATTCAAGAATTTTTAAGGCGCTAGTTTATACCTGAAAACGCGTCAATCGGCAACTATTTTCGATGTTCAAAGCGATAATCACCACACTTTTAAAAGGCTATCAAATATTACTCAGCCCTTGGCTCGGTAACCGCTGTCGATTTTATCCCTCCTGTTCCCAATACATGATAGAAGCGATAGATCGTTTTGGCATCATCAAAGGCATCCAGTTGGGCCTCAAAAGGTTGTCACGCTGCAACCCCATGTGTGAAGGGGGGATCGATCCAGTCCCTGAATCCACATCCCCCAATGACAACACCAAAAAACCTGGTCAATAAACCAAATCTTCGTATTGTGGCATTTGAATCAAGGAAAAACCAATGATACAACGTGTGCCACCCAAACCCGGCCTGTGCCTCGGTCTGATCCTGATGTGCTTGTTGGTCATGGCTGTTTGCAACAAATGATAATTTGAAGGAGAGAGCCCCCTTTGTTGGCAGGTGGTTCCGCCTGATACATATGTTCTCATCATGGCCACACCTTGGTTGTCGTACCCTTCCAGAATACTGACAGTCAGATTTCTTGAGTTGTAGGCATAAGAATCAACATCATACAATTCCACCCCAATCAAACGCCCCACTTCACCTATGGAATCTTGATTACCAGCAACACTCAACACAGGCAAACCCAATAATAATAACAACATCATCATCAAAACTTTTTTCATAAATCACCTTCAAAATCATCTTCAAAAATCAAAAAAGGATCGTCGCGATAGGCCGCTTGACCAGGCACGCTCGGTCCATGTAAAACAGTTTTTGCAGTACTAAATTCAAAATCTCCAGTGGTCAACACCCACAAAGCATCGTCACCTATTGCTCCCAAAAACAACTGACTGCTGTCAGCCGAAAAAACAGGCCACGACATCTCGTGCGGTGCATCTAATACCTGCACATCTCCCTGATCATTCAAATCATGAATCCAAACATCACCTTCCCCTTCATGACTCAATGCCAACCAACGACCATCTGGCGATACCGCAGCACCCACCAAATGCTCACCTGTTGCCCATGTATTCACCGTGCCATAACCATTGGCATCCAACTGCCTGACCTGGTTAAGTTCAGGTAAAGTCACCCACAAATACTCTTCATCGTGACCATAAAAAACCGATCCAATGACACCTGGCATTCCTAAATAAAAAGAAAGGGATTCTTGCGACACATCAATGACCGCCAATTTGTTTTGGCCTGCCAAATGAGTCACCAGTTTGTTGTGTTTTGATGACAGTGAGAGAGAAAGAGGTTCACCTGCCAATCCCACCGGCGTGGCCAAGTCAAAATTAGGCAAATAATAGGCCCTGATTTCATGACCCATTCCACAAGCCACCCAAACGGTGTTTGATTTTCTGGCCTGGACTGCGGCATTGGGGTGGTCACACACGGGTAATCTGAAGTTCTGAATTCCTGTATCAGAATTAAATTGAAACAAGTAATTCATTGTGCTGGCCACTGCCAAGACATCATCAGTTCCTGCAATGTGATACAACCAATCAATCGCTCCTTCCATCTCCTGAATAACAGTGTTTCCATTCACATCAACGAAATGCAACTGTTCCGTTCCTTTTGCACTGACAGTGAGGTCCCTTTGAGCATAAACCAAACTTGTACACATCAGTAACATAATCATTATTTTCATGTTGACCTCAAAATAACTGTTTGATTGAACCAACGGCCTGGCTGAGCAATGTGGGTCAACTTTTTTGATTTTTTGTATTTCAAAACACCGTTATTTGCCGAACTTAATTCAATCCATGACTTGTAACCTATTTGCACAACTTTGCGTTTATCAGATACTTAACTGCTACCCCACCTCTACCCAATTAAATGAAAAAGCACCTATTGAGCTGCATCATATTTGCACCTCTGGTATGGAGCCAAACCCCGGTGACCACCACAAACAACACCATCAGCATCGACGGCAAATTGGATGAAGCCGAATGGCAACAAGCCACTGTCATTGAACTGAAGTATGAAATTGAACCCGCGATCAACCTAGCCGCTGCTGTTGAAACCACCGCTTACTTATTAGACACAGGTCAATCTCTGGTGATTGGGTTTGATGCCAAAGACCCTGAACCCGAACGCATCAGTGCCTTCTTGCATGACCGAGACGCCGCTTACCAAGACGACCAAGTGGGCGTGCTGCTGGACACTTACAACGATGAACGCCGCGCCCTGGGCTTCTTTGTCAACCCATTGGGTGTGCAAATCGACTTCATCCGCTCAAGCGATGGAGAAGACGATTCTTGGGATGCCATTTGGGGTTCGCAAGGCACCATCACAGCAACCGGTTACCAAGTTGAAATTGAAATTCCTTATACCGAATTGCAAATGCCGTCAGGTGAAGGGGCCAAAACCTGGGGAATTTTTGCGCAAAGGGTGTATCCAAGAAACACCAGACAAATCCTACAAAACACCATCAACGACCGAAACAACAACTGCTTTTTGTGCCAGTCAGAAAAGTTCATTGGCTTTGATGCCGCCAAACAAGGGTTGGATTTAGAAATCACGCCCAGTTTCACCGCCATTGCATCTCAAAGTCGACACGAAGCAGACCATCCCTATGCTGGCACCGACAGCGCTTTTGAGCCCAGCTTAGATATCAACTGGGGCATCAATTCAAACACCACATTGAATGCCACCTTGAACCCTGATTTTTCCCAAGTCGAAGCCGACTCTGCCCAATTAACAACCAACACCACCTTTGCACCCTTTGTGAATGAAAAAAGGGCTTTCTTTTTAGAAAACAGCGATGTCTTCAACAGCCGCTTCAACTTGGTTCATACCCGCAACATCACCGCACCCAACTACGGACTGCGGTTGGTGGGAAAAAGCGGCGACAATGCCTATGGCCTGTTTTTTACTGATGATGACCAAACCAACATCCTGATTCCAGGCGTTTACGGCTCCTCATTTGCTCAAATCGACGACACCAGCATGAATTTTGTTGGCCGCTACCGGCGTGAATGGGGTAACGCCTCAAATACGGGTTTGATGGTCACCCACCGATCAGCTGGGGACTATGAGAATAACGTGGTGTCTGTAGACAGTGATTTAAGACTCAATAACAACAACATCATCAATGCCCAGTGGGCACACTCTGAAACACAATACACCCAAGCCATCATTGATGAGTACGACCAACCCGAAGGCCGGTTCAGCGGTGATGCCCAAATCCTGCGTTACAGCTACACAGACGACCACTGGAACGTCAATTCATACTACATCAATCATGATGTTGGGTTCCGCGCCGATTCTGGATTCATGGGCCAAATTGGCTTCACCAAAAAAATCTTGGGCTTGGGCCGAACTTGGTACAGCACCGACCGCTGGTGGACCGACATCCGTTTCTATTCTGACTGGGACATCACCCATGACCAAACGGGTCAATTACTTGAAAAAGAATTGGAAGGCAATGTTCACATTCATGGACCCATGCAGTCTCACATAGAGTTGGGTGGCGGTGTTCGTAATCGCTATTGGGAAGGTCAGATGTTCAGTGAAAATTTCACTTGGTTCGATGTCAACTTCAAACCCCTTAAAAACATCCGCACCTCATTCAACATCAACCGAGGCAACTCTGTTGATTTCAGCAACAACCGGTTGAGCGATTCTTTTCGACTTTATGGCGGCATGGATGCCAACTTCGGCCAACACTTCAAGGTCAATGTGGGTCATAAATTCCGTGAGCTCTCTCACCTGGGCAACACCGTGTTCATCGCCAACCAAACTGACTTGCGCTTGTCTTACCAATTCAACATCAAACAACGCTTGCGTTTGGCTTTGATCAACACCCAAATCAATCGCCACGTTAACCAATACGAAAATCCGGATGACTGGACCGCCAATGCGAATTATTTATCAACCCAGTTGGTGTATTCGTACAAAGTGAATCCCAGAACTTTGATGTATGTGGGTTATTCAGATGCGGGCTTGAACACCGAGGACATCGATTCATTCACAAGAACCGACAAGTCATTGTTTGCCAAATTCAGTTACGCCTTCAAAAGATAAGACAGCACGGCATCACTCCAAGCCTCGGGTATTTCCAACATGGGGAAATGCCCAGCATCGGGAAAAGTGGTCAAGTCACTGTTCTTGATTTCTTTGTGTAATATTTGAGCCATTGGCAAGACAGCCACCGGATCATTTTCAGAACACTACACTAGGTTTGTCAGAATACCCAAAACCCAAGTGGTCATGAACGATGACCCGGTGTGTTTGTACCAAACGGCGAATCACTTTGTGGTAGTCATAAGAACAGGTCGGATAACCATGCAGAATCAACAAAGGTGGTGATGTCGCTTCCCCCATTTCCACAACAAACAGTGACCATTGACTGTCCTGAAATCACCCAAAGCCAACCATTCTTCATCACGCATGTGATCATCTTAAGCTACAATGGCGAGATGAACAATGACCACTCAAAATCCGGACTGTTTGCTGGCATATTTTGCTTTGTTTTCTGGGGCATGGCCCCGATATATTTCAAGCTATTGAATGAAGTCAATGCCATGACCATCATTGCCCATCGCGTGATTTGGGCGGTGTTGTTTTTGTTCCTGTTTTTGTTGATCCGTGACCGCCAGCGTTTCTTCAAAATCATCCGCATCCCTTTGATGGTTGCCCTGGGATTGCTGTTGAGTGGTATGCTGATCATCAGCAATTGGTTGATTTTTGTTTGGGCCGTGACCCACGATCAAATACTGGCCACTTCCATGGGCTACTTCATTAATCCATTGATCAATGTGTTGTTCGGCTTGGTGTTTTTGAAAGAACGGTTGACCCGAATTCAAACTTTGGCTTTGCTTTTGGCCGCTTTTGGCACCATTTTCTTGGGTTGGTATTTGGGACAAACGCCGTGGTTGCCATTGTCACTGGCCATCACTTTTGGCCTTTACGGACTGTTGAGAAAGCAATTGCAGGTCAGGCCCATGGTGGGCCTGTTTTGGGAAAGTGCTTGGTTTATATTACCGGCCACCTTGTTTTTATACTTCTGGGCAGACAACCACGTTTGGTACCAAAGCATGAGAGACCAGTGGCTTTTGATTGGTACCGGTTTGATCACTGTCATCCCACTGGTCGCTTTCAATTTCGCCGCCAAGCAACTGCCCCTCAGCATGGTCGGCTTTTTACAATACATTGCCCCCACCATCAGTTTTTTGATTGCTGTTTGGTTTTATGATGA
>JAUHZH010000166.1 GCA_030426065.1 Gammaproteobacteria bacterium | reverse complement strand
TGGCCATTCCCTGCGGATGACGCCTTGTATAGGGCAGTTTCACAGTCCGCTGATAGCCCAGCCAAGTACAGGATACTACACAACAGCAATTAATCACCAACCGCAAGCACGGCCTTTGTTTTGTTCGTCCAACCACGACTTCAATGGAGCAAAGTAATCCACCACCGCAGTGGCATCCATTTCACGCGAATTGGCCACCACTTCCATGGCGTCTTGCCATGGTTTTGATGCGCCCATTTCCAGTACTTGATTGAGTTTGTCGCCGGCAGTTTCATTGCCATAAATGGAACAACGATGTAAATCACCTTCATAACCCGCAGCGGCACACAATTCCCTGTGGAATTGAAACTGCAAAATGTGCGCCAAAAAGTATCGGGTGTAGGGCGTGTTGCCTGGAATGTGGTATTTGGCACCTGGGTCGAAATGGTCTTCGGTGCGTTCATTGGGGGCCTTCACGCCTTGGTATTGGTTTCGCAATGCCCACCAGCCTGCATTGTATTCTTGGGGAGAGATTTCACCGTTGAACACTTTCCAACGCCATTGATCAATCATCAACCCAAAGGGGACAAAGGCAATTTTTTCCAATGCTTTTTTCATCAACATGCCCAAATCATTGCTCGATTCGGGTACCGCATCGATCAAACCAATTTCTTTCAAATATTGTGGTGTGATGGACAACGCAATGGTGTCACCAATGGCTTCGTGGAAACCGTCGTTGGCTCCGTTGCGATACAGGATGCTTTGGTCTTTGTAGGCACGCTGGTAATAATTGTGACCCAACTCATGGTGGATGGTGACGAAGTCTTCATAGTCTTCTTTGATACACATCTTGATGCGGATGTCTTCTTCATTGTCGATGTCCCATGCCGAAGCATGACAAACCACATCTCGGTCTTGAGGCTTCAAGAACAAAGAACGCTGCCAAAACGTTTCTGGTAATGGATCCAAACCCAAGGAGGTGAAAAAGCCTTCTGCAGTCTTGACCATTTTTTCAGCATCATAACCATGCTCATTCAACAAGGCGGTGACATCGATGGTCGAACCTGCATCTTCTGGCTTCACCAAATCATACACAGCGGTCCAGTCTTGCGCCCACATGTTGCCCAACAAATGGGCCGGAATCATGCCGTCATTGCCCATCACTTCTTCGCCATAATGATCGGTTAACTTCGTGCGAACATGGCATTGCAATGCATCATACAAAGGCTTGACCTGGCCCCACAAGCGATCCAATTCGACTGGAAAATCATTGGCAGGCATGTCATAGCCAGCGCGCCACATGGCACCCGTGTCATCAAAACCCAATTCACGCGCACCTTCATTGGCCAAACTGACCATTTCTTGATAAGAATCACGCATCACAGGAGACACCGTTCGCCAACCATCCCATGCCTTCAACAGCTCATCAGCATCTCGCGATTCTGCGATGGTTTTGGATAATTGACCCAAGGACTGACAGTCATCACCCTCACAGTATTTCCCGGCACCATAAGTGGCCTCCAAATTGGCCATGATTTGTGCCAAGCGGGCATTCTTGTCAGCGTCATTGGGAGCAGCCAATGTCATGCCGCCTTTGATGATGTTCAATCGGCGACGCATGTCTGCGGGCAAATCCAAATCATCGAACTTTTGGGCTTGATTGGCAAACTTAACCTGTAAGGCCCCCGTTTTTTCTATGCTCTTGGCTCCCAACCAAACCGTATCCTCGGTGATGAAATTGGCTTGAACCCAAGCAATGCGAGCGGCATATTCGCCTTCCTTGACCAATGTGGATTCCACTTCTGCCAAAAACTGTTTGGCATCTTCTAGGTTGGGGCCAACAGGTGCCTGATTGCTTGCTGAGGTGGCTTGAGTTTTGGCAACATTCGTTGAATCGTTGGCTTCTTGAGATTGACAAGCCGTCAATCCTAAAGCGACAGTCAATAACAGGGATTTTTTTAACATTGTGGGTTGCTCCATCATAAAACCCGATGATTTTACATGAATGGCGGGTTGATTTCACTATCAACCCGCCCTCGTCAAAACGATGTTTGTGACCAACTTTTAACGGTCTTGGTCACGCGATCGACTGCGACTGGATGAGCGTGATGATCCGCTGCTTTTGCGGCTGCTGCTTGGTTTGGCCACTGGCTTGGGCGCCTTGGGTGCCGGTCGACTGCTTTGCTGTGCCCTGTTGGATTGACTGGGCGGCCGATGAGAGTTTCGATTCACTGACCGGTTGTTTTGAGATCTGACCGCATCTCTGCTGCGTTGCGCGGTGTGTTCCACGGTACGATGTGGCGAAGATGAACGGACATCACCCCTGCGTTCATAAACAGGTCGCGGCTGGGTGGCCGGAAGTTGTGTCGCCACAGGCTGACCTGATGACCGCACCCGCAATGGCTTTTGCGCGGACCTGGTCGGTGCATGGTAACGGCTTTGTGGTTCAACTCGCGGTTGTTTGGGTTGGTGAGCGCGCCTGATTCGGTTCAATTCATTGACACTGTCACTGGACCTGCGTTGGTTTCGCTGTGTCGACTGGGTGCGATGCCACGGCTTGCCTGCGCTGCTGTACCTTGAACGCTCGCGACTGACGTAGCCACTTCGGTTGTGATGAGGCCAAGCTTCTTTGTATGTCATGTGGCGGTTTCTGGTGCGATTGGCCAACCTTTGCGCCTCACGCCTTGCCGAATATCGGCCATACCTGGGTGTGTGGTGGTAGTTGCGATGGCGCCAATGGTTGTACCACCAATAGTCATTGTAGTACCAGGATGAAAAGCCCCAAACCGGCGCCAGCCAATAACCGCCACCCCAGCTGTAATGACAATTGAAGGTCCAGTAATAGCAATCATTGAAATAAAATCCAATGCGGGGGTATCTGTAGGGACTGTAGTAATTGACACTGTAATTGATGCCCCAACGATCAGGGTAGTAATTGTAGTTGTTGTAATAGATCCCACTGCCATCAGTGGAATACCCATAAGAATCACCATAACCATAATAGGCATCATAATCTGATGCATAATAACCATCACCACGGTAACTGTCATGGTAACTGTGGTTGTTGGTACAGCCTGCCAGCACAAGAACCGACAGCATCGTCATCAAAGCTTTCATCGCAATATAAAATAGTTCAATTACGATTCATTCTAACCCTTCTGCCTGAATTTTTTCTGAATGACTTACATTTGATTGAGGTTTGTATTCTAATAGCCGATTGTCACCCCTTTACCGGACTCACCAAGCCACCATGAACCAAACGCAACACAATTGGAAACTGGGTTTGACCCTGTCATTAATCACTGTCTTCTTTTGGAGCACTTTACCGGTGTCTTTGAAAATCAGTTTGGATGTGATGGATGCCTGGTCCTTGACGTGGCTCAGGTTCATTTTTGCGGCCATCTTTACCGCCATTTTGCTTGTCTCCAGGCGCCGATTACATCAGTTCAAATCCTTGTCTACTGCGGATTGGCTTTGGCTCTTGTTGGCCGCCATCATGTTGGTCGCCAATTATTTGCTTTTCCTCTATGGCTTGGAAATGACTTCGCCAGCGAATGCACAGGTGTTCATCCAGATGGCACCACTGCTGATGACTTTGGGCGGCGTCATGTTGTTCAAAGAAACATTTTCTCGTCGACAGTTGCTGGGCGCCTTGTCCATCCTCTTGGGCATGGCACTGTTTTTCAATGACCAACTCAAACAAATCATCAGCAGTGATTTTACGACGGGTTTTTGGGTCATGTTTGCTGCCGCCGCCACTTGGGCCATCTATGCATTGATTCAAAAAAGGCTGGCATCCAAACTCAGCTCACAAGCGATTCTGCTGTTCATCTATGTGTTTGCATCATTTGTGCTGTTGTTTGGCATAGAAACCCAAGGATGGGAGCAAATCAACAGCACCCAGTGGTGGGCCATTGCCTATGCCTGTGTCAATACCGTCGGCGCGTACAGTGCTTTCGCCGAGGCCTTGAACCATTGGCAAGCCTCTCGAGTTGGGATGGTGCTGGCCATGACACCCGTGTTCACTTTATTTTTCATCAATGCCTTTGCCTCCTTGTTTCCAGAGTTACTCAACCCCGAGCACATCCAAACCTGGGGATTGGTCGGAGTTGCCTTGATCGTATCGGGCTCGATGTTGGCCAGCTTAAAAAAGTAACCACTCACAACCAGACCCATATTCCCCATTAAATTGATACTTCTGGCACTGTGATTTGCCGCCTTTTTGTTCGAAAATAATTAGAAATACATCAGATTGAGGATCATCATGAGCGAAGAGAAAAAAGACGACATTGAAGTGGCAGCAGAGGTTGTGGAAGCAGCTGAGGAAGCGGTGAAAGACGCTTCTGACAGTGTCAACGAAGCCAGCGAAACCATCAACCAAACCCAGCAAGCGGCATCAAATGAAAGCAAAGAAGCCGACAAGAAACCCATCGTCAGCAGCGAAGTCCTGTGTCGCATCGGTTTTACCTTGCTCTTTGGTGTGATTGGCTGGTTGTCATTGTTTGTATTTGCAGTTGTGGTTTTGGTTCAGTTTGGCTTCTTGTTGATTACAGGCGAATTGAACAAAAACTTGAAAGCCTTCAATGGTGAGTTGGGCGACTACCTGGCTGACATCATCAAATACGTTTCATTTCAAAAAGACAAAAAACCATTTCCCTTTCAGTCGTGGCAATACGACGAAACCAACGAAAACACCAGCAAAGAGGCCAACTCTTCTTCTTAACCGGCTCCTTTGTTGATGTTTTCAACTCAGTGAAAACCCAAGCGTCATTCCTTTGATGCTTGGGTTTTTTGATGTCTGGTTGTAAGATGATGACCATGAAAACACATGAACTCAAAGGCTTCACCTTGACCTTGTGTCAGGTGGTGTTCGTCAGTCCCATCTTTGAAGCAGAAGCCAACAAAGGGTTTCAATTCAATGTCCGCGTTGTGGGCGACCTGTTACAATTTACATTTCCTGTCAGAACCGATGCGGTGATGGCGCGCGAACTCTTAGTCAAAGCAATCAAGGAGGCCTGATGGACCTGAATTTAACTGACAAATCCGCTCTGGTGTGTGGTGCTTCACAAGGCATGGGTCTGGCCATTGCTCAGCAATTGGCTGAGCAAGGGGCCGAAGTGACTTTGATGGCCAGGAACCCTGACAGCCTGGCCGCTGCATTGAACACCTTGTCTTCAAAATCAGGACAATCACACCGCACTTTGGTGGCTGATTTTTCTCAACCTGAAGCCGTCAAGCAAGCGATCGAAGCCGACGTGGCCTCAGGTCATGCCTACCACATCCTGATCAACAACACAGGCGGACCCGCGCCAGGATTGGCCATCAATGCCAACCCTGAAGACTACACAGCAGCATTCAACCAACATTTGATCTGTAATCAAATTTTGGCCCTGGCTTTGGTTCCTGGAATGCAAGCGGCTGGCTATGGTCGCATACTGAATGTGATTTCCACTTCGGTCAAACAACCTTTGCCCAACTTGGGTGTTTCCAACACCATCCGTGGGGCAGTCGCCAGCTGGGCCAAAACTTTGGCCAATGAGTTGGGACAATACAACATCACGGTCAACAACGTCCTGCCGGGGTTCATCGACACGGCGCGACTGACCGAGCTGCTCCAGATCGGCGCCGAGAAGGCGGGCGTGCCCGTGCGCACCGACGACTCGCCCTGGGGCGGGCCCCTGCTGGGTCGCATCGACCTCAGCGGGGACGCGCAGGAGTTCACCTATCTC
>JAUHZH010000165.1 GCA_030426065.1 Gammaproteobacteria bacterium | reverse complement strand
GTCGAAGACCTCAGCGACGCCATCAACCGGGTCATCCGTATCATCAGCGACCTCCGCGCCCTTTCCCGTGGTGACGAAATCGCCAAGGGTGCCACTCCCTTCCACAAGATCATCAACAACTCCACCCACCTTCTCTCCCACGAACTGGGCTCCATCGACCTCGTCGTCGATGTCCCCGAAAACATCCAGGTCTTCGGCAACGACAACCAACTCTGCCAAGTCTTTGTTAATCTGATCCAAAACGCCATCCACGCGACTAAAGATCAGGCCGAGCCCCGCGTGGTCATCGGTGCCAAGCCAGCCGACGAAAATGTCCACGTCACCATCACCGACAACGTCTCTGACACCGACAACAACGGCCGCGGTTTTGGCAGTGGTATTTGTTCCAGTTTCAACTTTCAAGGCACCAACACCTGCGGCACCGAATCTGGCATTGAAAATGCCACCGTAATCATGTCGAACACCATTTTGGACAACCAAAACACCGCCGCACCCGATTGTTATGGTTTGATCGAATCCACAGGCAGCAACGTCATCAACGAAGCAACCAACTGTTTCATCTCAGGCGCGTACACCGCTGCTGCAGCCAACATGCTGCCCTTAGCGGACAATGGCTGTGTAGACACTTTGTATGGTGGCACATGTGTTGAAACGCAACTAGCCCCTGAAATCAGTCCCGTCATCGATGCCGGTGACTGTGCTTCTGGTATTTTCACTGACCAAAGGGGTGTCAACAGACCCTTTGATGTGACTGCGGTCAATGACGTCAATGACGGTTGTGACATCGGTGCAGTTGAATCATTCAGTGACCTTATTTTCATCAACGGCTTTGAGTGAACAGGAGCAGACCATGAACATTAATTTACGTGCAATCAAAGCGACACCTGGCATCATGATGATTCTGCTGGCCTTTTCCTTCTCACTGCAAGCGGGAGATCCTGTCATTCATGTCAACAAGTCAGCCGCTCCTGGCGGTGATGGCACCAGCTGGCCCACCGCATTTCAACACCTGAATGACGCCTTGGCCTCAGCAACTGGTGGCGAAGAAATCTGGGTGGCCCAAGGCATTTACTACCCAGATGAGGGCGCTGGTCAAACTGACAATGACCCCATTTCCACATTCACCATCACCAATCCGGTCTCCATTTATGGTGGTTTTGATGGCTCGGAAGCGATACGAGATGACCGTGATTTTGTCACCAATTTGACCATTTTCTCTGGCGACATCGATCAGAATGACAACACGGGTAAACTCGGTTATCCAAACAGCTCCTCAGACATCGTGGGCACCAATGCATACCACATCATGACATGGAATAACGCAACAACTGCCCATGTCTTGGATGGTGTCATTCTTTCAGGCGGCAGTGCCTATGGCACCGACAGTGACGATCGTCGTGGCGCCGCCATCACCTGTATCAGCGGCACCTTGACCATCAACAACACATTGATTCAAGCCAACCGCAGCAGCAGCCGTGCCGCCATTTGGGCCTGTAATCAATTCATTGCCAACAACAGCCAATTCATACGCAACCACGCCAATGACGTCGGTGCCATCACGGTGAATTCAGCCACTTTCGATCGGGTTGATTTCATCGGCAACACCACCAACAGCCAAGCGGCATTGTTTTACTCTGCCGGCGCCACATACAACATCACCAACAGCTACATGCTGGGTAACGACACCAACAACCACGGACCCATCCGCATGCTCGGTGGGCAGTTGTACATGGAAAATGTGGTGGCCAGTGGCAACGTCGGTGGCGAGGGCGGTTTGCTGGCCTTACTTGGCGCAGCCAATGCCGATTTGGTCAATGTCACTTTCACTGGCAATTACGGTTCCGCTTCGGGTGGTGCCATACATTTCAACTCAACTGGTACGCTCAATGTCTACAACAGTGTGATTTACCACAACCAAGACAACACTGGGATCAACACATTTTCCTCTGCCATAGCCTCAGGTGGCAATGGCACCATCAACATCGCCAACAGTGACGTTGCTGGTACAGGTGGCTCCCAAGCTTGGACGCCTGTCAATGCCATTGATGGTGGCGGCAACATCGATGCCGATCCCATGCTTTTGGACACACCACTGCCCACAGGCGCACCGTTTTCAGGCAGTGATCACCGGCTGACCTCATTCTCACCCTTAATCAACGTAGGTAACAACAGTCACGTCACAACCGCTTTTGATGTACTGGAGCAACCCCGAATTGCCCTCACTACCGTCGACATGGGCGCGGTTGAAGCGCAATCAGTTGGGGACGTCCAATTGGTACTGGACACCCCCAATGCCAGCATCAATGCAGGTGATCCTTTGAATTACACTTTACAGGTCACCGTACCTCAACCGAGTGCGGCTCACACCGTTCACGTCAGCAACCAACTGTCACAAAACATCAGTTGCCAATGGACAGCGCAATTCACAGGTGCCGTTTTTGGCAGCAGCGCAGGTAATGGTATGATTGATGAACTGTATGACATGCCACCAAACAGCAGCATTGACTTTGACATCGATTGTGAAAGCTTGCAAGCGACCAATTCATTGAACCACACTGCATCTGCCGCGTTGGTTAATGGTTTCGACATCAATTTAAATGACAACAGCGGTTCCGTGGATGTCGATGTCACACCCCACCCCACCGACATCGCCGTCTCACACTCGCATGCACCGGGAGTCACCGTTGCGGGTGGCATCATTGAATATCAATTATTGATAGAAAACACCACCACTCACATCGCCAATGGCGTTGAACTGGATTATGATTTTGATGACCAATTGATGTGTACCTGGTTCATCAATTACCAAGGTGGTGCCAGTGGTGCAGCAAGCAATGGCAACGGCGAAATCACGGGTTTTGTTATCAATTTACCAGGCCTAAGCACCATCGAAATAGAATCGAATTGTTTGGTGGATGACAATGCTTCACAGTCTGTTACCAACACCGCCAGTGTGGTGTGGCCAGGTGGTCAAGACACCAACAGCAACAACGACACTTCACAAGTCACTGCCCAGGTTATTGAAGCCGCTGACCTCATCATTGACTTAACAACCACAGCATCCACACCGCAATTGGGTGACCAAATCAGTTTTGAAGTCTACATTGAAAACAACAGTGCTCACATTCAAAACAACGTCACCGTACAGTTAGATGATCCCGCAGAGTTAGGCAACTGTACATGGATATGTCTAAATAATTCTGGGACCACATGTAATGACACAACTGCTCAATCTGGATTCATCGACGACGTCATTTCTATGGCGCCCGCGGCTGAAGCCACTTACGGTATGGTCTGTACTTTAAACGGTGAAAACAGCGATGGACAAATGGCGTTGACCGCCACGATTGCCTCAGATGGCAGCATCCCTGACCCCAACTTATTCAACAACACCAGCCGCGTCACTGAAGATGTCATCATCTTTAAGTCTGGGTTCGAATAAGTACAGGCTGAACCACTTAATGAGGTTCGGGTAACCTTTCAAAGGCTGTCGAATTTTACTTCGTCAGCCTTTTTTATTGATAAAAGGCGTCGTGGTACCGCACCACGCCTCTTTTGTTGTTCTGTTTAAATACCAAAGACAAGAAATACCCATCTGGGGTACTTGGATAGTAAATCATGGCCGATGTTTTGAAGCCAAATCGCTGGTAATAAGCGGGCTCACCCACCACCACACAACCCTCAGCATGCATCATGATCAAGTCTTTCAAAGACTTTTCAATCAATTGTTGGCCGATGCCCTGTCGCTGATATTCTGGTAATACAGCCACGGGCCCCAGCCCGTACCAGTCACACCGCTCGCCACCTATGGTTACCGGTGATGCCGCAATGAACCCAACCACCACATCACCTGCCATGGCAACCAAATCGACAGCCAAATCACCGGCTGCTGCCAACCGCGCAACAATCTCATCTTCATCGTGGTTGCTGTAGGGAATGGTTTTGAATGCCAGACTGATGACTTCGATGACTTGATCAAAGTCTTTTGGCTCTGTGGTTTTGATGGTGATGTCCATGTCCCTTCATTCTACACCTTCCGAGACAAAAAATCCGAAGCAAAAAAAAGCCGGCTACTTGAGCCGGCTTTTGCTTTCTTACTAACAAGCATCAACGCTTCAGGTTCTTCTTCAAACGGGCAACCGCTTGAATTTGAGCCACGGCTTTGGCCAATTCGGCTTGTACCTTGGCCAAGTCCTGTTTGCTGGCATTGTCTTTCAACAAATTCTCAGCTTCTTCTTTGGCTTTGATGGCCGCCGCTTCATCAATGTCATGTGCGCGGATGGCCGTGTCTGCCAAAACAGATACCAAATGAGGTTGAACTTCCAAGATGCCACCAGAGACATAAAAATGCTGTTCCGAACCATCTTCAGCAATGACGCGAATTTCGCCCGGCTTCAACTGTGTGATCAAAGGAGCGTGCTGTGGCGCAATACCCAACTCACCTTCGATACCACTGGCAACCACCATGGCGGCTTCGCCGTTAAAAATGGCGTGTTCTGCACTGACAATATCACACTTAATGGTTGACATGATTAATTACCTCAAGCTGCTTTTTCTTCCAATTTCTTGGCTTTTTCCAGAACTTCATCAATGGTACCAGCCATGTAGAATGCTTGCTCTGGAATGTGGTCATATTCACCTTCGATGATGCCTTTGAAACCACGGATGGTTTCACTCAAAGACACATAGGTACCTGGTGTACCGGTGAAGACTTCTGCCACAGTAAATGGTTGAGAGAAGAATTTTTCAACTTTACGCGCACGGTATACCACTTGACGGTCTTCATCAGACAGTTCGTCCATACCCAAAATCGCGATGATGTCTTTCAACTCTTTATAACGTTGCAAAGTACCTTGTACCGCACGTGCTGTGTTGTAGTGTTCTTCACCAACCACCAATGGATCTAATTGACGTGAAGTTGAATCCAGTGGATCCACAGCAGGATAAATACCCAATTCAGCAATCGAACGTGACAATACCACAGTCGCATCCAAGTGAGCGAAGGTAGTAGCAGGTGATGGGTCAGTCAAGTCATCAGCTGGTACGTATACCGCTTGAATAGAAGTAATCGAACCTTTCTTGGTAGAGGTAATACGCTCTTGTAATTTACCCATTTCTTCAGCCAAAGTTGGCTGATAACCTACCGCAGAAGGCATACGACCCAACAATGCAGATACCTCTGTACCCGCCAAAGTGTAACGATAAATATTATCGATGAACAACAACACGTCACGACCTTCATCTCGGAAGTACTCAGCAATGGTCAAACCAGTCAAGGCCACTCGCAATCTGTTTCCTGGAGGCTCATTCATCTGACCGTAAACCATGGCCACTTTTGAATTTTCGAAATTGTTGACATCAACAACACCGGCTTCCTGCATCTCATAGTAAAAGTCATTACCTTCACGAGTACGCTCACCCACACCAGCAAATACTGACAAACCTGAGTGCTTGGTGGCAATGTTGTTAATCAATTCCATCATGTTAACGGTTTTACCTACACCGGCACCACCGAACAGACCAATTTTACCACCCTTAGCGAATGGACAAACCAGGTCAATTACTTTAATACCTGTTTCCAAAATTTCATCGGAAGCAGCTTGTTCTTCATAACTGGGTGCATCACGGTGAATTTCCCACTCTTCTTCAGCGTTCACATCACCACACATATCAATGGGTTCACCCAATACGTTCATGATGCGACCCAATGTTTTCTGACC
>JAUHZH010000164.1 GCA_030426065.1 Gammaproteobacteria bacterium | reverse complement strand
AAAATTATAGTGTTCCTGAAATAGCCATCTAAAACAAATTACGCAGGCTGGTGAAGCAAGTCAGAAAAACCGATATCCAGTTTCAAAAGACTTAGCATCTAATAAGTGATGACTGAAGTGGCAACTTAACTGAATTCAGGTTTTACCTTAGAAACAATGAATTTTAGTAATACAGCCAACGCCACATAAAAGACAACACTTAAAAATCCTAAAAACACAACCCAAAATTGATTGTATGACCCAATGATTGTTCCATCTGAAGTAACCACTTGTGTTGAAAACAAAGAGCTCAACAAAGTTCCGAATGGATTTGAAATCAGAGCCATGGTTTTTATGAGAGTCCATCCGATTGAAGCTTCAAAAGTTGTCACCATAAAATTCAGTACCCATACCAGGAAGTTCATGATTGCCATAAACCCGATGGAAATGAGTGACCACCCCATATAGGGTGCCAAACCGTTTTTGCGACTGGGATTTTTTAGCAAACAAATAAAACCACCCCAAAAAAACAACATTGATACAATTCCTGGATAAATGGAATTTGGCTTAAAAAGGCAAAAAATATAAGGTGCAACAAACCCCATTGCAATTAGACTGATAAACTGAATCTTGTTCTTCATGGTTAAAATCCCTTTAAAAACATTGGCAACATAAGGAAAAGAAATGATATCACATGACTCCTTATAGCCTTTAGAAATCCAGTTGTTTTACTCCTCATCAACCAAAAGCTCCACCACTTCATTTTTCGAAGCCACATGAACAGTCATCAATAATTGCTGATTGCTCACATCGGTCAAGCGATCAACACTTTGAAGCACCTCACCCAGGATTTCAAACTCATGGTCATCTAGATCAAATGACCACAATTGATTTCTGTTGTTTATGGCGTAAATGGTGTTACCAACGATCACAAATGATTCCACCCGATCACCTTGCTTGTCAAGTGTTTCGATGTGTATTGGGTCGATGGCACCGGGACGCCAAAATTGATCCAAGTTATCTTTGAAAACCACCTCACCATCAGCACTTTTCTGTGCCCACCTGACTTTATTGACCGTGATGACTTGATGACTATTTGCATTCAGGTCATATTCCATGAGCTGGATCATCCCACTGACCCTTCCCAGAATCAAAACGTTGTCCTTGTCACTGTCCCAATGGAACAGTTGCAGTACAGGTCGTTTAATAGAGATGGGTTCCTGCTCACCATCCAGTCCCACACGAGTCAAAAACCCATTGGCATTGACCAACAAACTTTGCCCATCACTGGCCCACTCAAAACCCCTGATCGAGGTGTCCACAGGGAAACTTGTTAGCTGTTGTCTCTCATGGCCCGTACTGAGCCACAATTGCTGCTCTCCTGATCGTTCTGACCAATAGGCAATCAAACTTCCGTTGGGTTGGAACCTGGCTTGCCCCTCACCTTGGATGGAGCGATCGAATGACGGATACTGATTTGCAGTTTGGCCATTCAGGTCGCTGAAATTCAGCTTCACTATATCGCTGTCATGAGATTCTTTGATCATCAGCAATCGTTGGCCTTCAGGGTGGTACTCTGGCTGAACCAACCTGTCCGCCAATGGCAAGTTGATCTTATTGACTTGACCCTCGAATGACAAGGAGAACAATTGCCTACCTGTACTGAATATCAATTGATCATTTTCTGGATCAAAACTGGGACGAATGAGGTGGAATTTGGGGATTTCGGCCGGGCGTTGGATTGGGTGGCTGGAGCGCAAATTACCGTGGATATCAAGCAGCTCTATGTACTGTGAACCATCATTGAGGATGCGACTGACAGCAAGCAGTTTTCTTTGCGAAGAGTAATCAAAATCAATGATCCGTCCTTCATTTGGGTGATACAACTCCGTACTGCGGTTGTCTTTGATTGAGTAGTTGATCAACTTCACACGGTTCGACTGGAGCTGCAGCATGACGATGTTGTTTTCACTCACCCATGTCGGTTTAACCGCTTTCGACTGTTTGCACTGCAGCAAAATGCGGGGCTGTTGTGGGCTTTGCAATGCTTTTTCAAAATCCAGCGAGACCAGGTCATAACAATCCAACCGGGTTATGGGCGTATCACATGCTTTGCCAGCAAAAAAAACCAGCTGTTGGCCATCAGGTGAAAAATCATGACTGCCATAGCTCCCCCAATCTGATGTCAGTTGAATTTCCTTCTGTGTTTCGGTGTTTTTGGCCCAAATTCTATTGGCACACTGTTGATCCAAATACCTGTGGAACACCACATATTGGCCATCTGGTGAATACGTTGCATCGAATTCTTTGTCATCGGTGGCTGTTAGAGAGTGTATCGCACCAAAGGATGGTGAGCGTGATGATTCGGGTGTCACATGACCCAATTGAAACAAAGCCCAAACCAAAACCCCAACGACAGCGAACACCAAGAACCCAGCCTGTTTAGACTTGTTAAACTGAGGTTTTCTGACTGGCGTTCCCTGTTTTATAGTGACTGCCTCTTTTTTCATGAGGCCATCATCACTGGGACTCAGGGAGTCAACCCACCTGACTTCACATTCCAAACTGTATCCTTGTTTGGCATGTGTTTTGATGTAAAGCTGTTCTTTTCCATCATCACCCAAAGACTTCCTCAATTGCGCAACACACCTTTGTAAAGTGTTGGGAGAGACGATGGAACCTGACCAGACTTTGGACATCAATTCATCTTGACTGACCACATGACCTTGACGTTCAGCCAAACAAGTCAAAACTGCCAACACCTTGGGCGCCAATACTTGGCTTTGATGATTTCTAGAGATTTGATTTCTGGACAGGTCTATTAAGAATTCACCGACCCGATATTGTTTAGCCATGTTTTTATTTGTGTTTGGTTCTTGTCAATTGTAACCAATTGGGTCACATGAGTTTCAAACAAAAAAACGCGGGCAGAGAATCAACATAACCATGAATACATTGAATAAAGCTTCCCTTGTCACAGAGCATCACCTGTCACTTCGGAGACTTCAAGCAAAAATCAGCCAAAAATCAGGAGGAAATCAAGCAAATAACCTTCTACTCCGTATCATCAAATACACCCTTTAACCAACTTTTGAATAGAAAACATGAAACCAAGCCATACAGCCATTCCTTTGTTGTTGATTGCCCTGAACTGCAACAGTGAAAGCAAGCAACAACAAACCCATGCGAATCCTCACACTCCCCAAACAATCGCTTACTTTCCGATCAAAACAAATGAAATAAAACTGTATACCCAGCTCAAAAAAGGAACGCCTCAAATCAAAAGCATCAACGCTGATGGAGGCTATTTGGCATGGTCTCCCGACGGCAAGCAATTTGCTTACTATGCAAAATACGATGACAAAAAGACGTGGTCCATTCATACAATGAATGTTGATGGTACAGCAGACAGACCCATCATTTCTGACAGCGCATATGCCGTGTATAAGCGCTGACTTGGAATCTTTTGAACCGAAATACAGATGAGGACCACAATGAAAACACATTCAATTACTCAAAATGCCATCGCCGCTACCCTGTTGTTGATTGCCTTTGCAATCAGTGCCACTGATGACACAGTACCAGAAGGCCCTTACTTAGGTCAAAAACCACCTGGATTGATTCCTGAAGTGTTTGCACCTGGGGTGGTTTCAACCAAGGGTTGGGAGCTCAATGGCGTCTTCTCACCCGACATGGCATCATTCTACTTCCTCAGGGAGTCAGGAAATGATAACAACCCAAGGCAAGAATTTGTCCTCTTCAAGCAAAAAAACAACAAATGGTATGAGGAAGTGGTTTCTGCCCGCAAAGGACAAGCCATTTTTTCACCTGATGGAAAAACATTGCATTTAGGTAAACGCTACCAATCATGGACAGACAAGGGTTGGTCTGAAATCAAAAGTTTAGGGTCTCAGTTCGAAAAGTTTGAAATCATGCGCTTAACAAGTTCTCTTTACGGAACCTATGTGTTTGATGAAATTGGCATGCCCGATGGTGATGGCATCATTCGATATTCACGAATCATTGACGGTAAACACGAAGCCCCCAAAGCGTTTGGCAAAGAAATCAACTCAGGAACATGGAAGGCTCACCCTTTCATTGCCCCAGATGAAAGTTACCTTATTTGGGACGCGCGAATGGAAGGCGGATTGGGTGGTTCTGACCTTTACATCAGCTTCAAACTAAATAATGGCTTATGGAGTGAGGCAATCAACATGGGAGAACAAATCAACAGTGATGCCTGGGATGCGGGTGCGAGTGTAACTCCAGATGGGAAATACTTGTTTTTCAACAGGAATGTCGGCTCAGACAAATATGAAAACGTGGATATATACTGGGTTGACGCTCAAATCATCGAACAACTGAGACCCAAAGAGTTAGACTGAGTTTCATCAGCAACAAATGTTTCTGGTGCACTTAATACAATCAACCCAGTGAGCAATCATCCGCGATTGAAATCGAGCTCCTTGGCACATCTGGATACCGTTCTCGCAATTGATGAACCGATTTGAGGAGCTTAAAAGCATCGAGCCATTCGTGGATGAATTGTTGCCAACGGGCCACTGTTTTGATTTGTTTTTTGTTTTTGTCGAATGTTTTTGACCACGACCAAAAATGATTGAGCATGGCTTCATCTGCAGTGGCTGTTTCCATGATGTCGATTTGATGGTATTGAGCCAACAGTTTCTGGCGCCATTGCTTGATGATCTCGAAGCAATTGGGATGGTAGTAAAGCGCTGCTGATTCACTGTCACGGTACTTTTGCAATGCGGGTCCTGTACCAAAAGGGACGCGATCTGAAAAGCGGCTTTTGATGGCGATTATTGGGTGTGGTGGCTGGGCCACCTGCCCTATTTTTGCCAATTTGTTCAACAAATAAAAGTCTTCTCCACCGCTCCTGACGGGGAAGCCACGAACGGATGCATAAGCTGAGGCCGACACCGCCAAAGTGCTGCCCAAAGGAATGTAATCATAGGCCACACCAATGTGTCGCATGCCCCATTGATAATACTTCAACTTAAAATCGTATTGTTCTTGCAGCGATTGCAATGTGTCATCATCACCAACGTGTTCAAATGGCAGACTGATGGCACAAGCACCATTGACCTGATCCACCACATCAAAATACCCCTGTGGCAAGGTCACATCGGCGTCGGTGCTGTGAATCCAAGGTGTTTTGATTTGTTTTCTTTCTATCAATGCCAATGCCGTATCAGCGGCAGTCTTTCTGGCCAAACCGACCCCGTGATTGGCATTGAACGGCGCTTCATTGAAGTTGAGCAACAAACAATCCCATGAATGATCCATGAGCAGCAGTTGATGCTGGCCCACTCTGATTGGTTTATGAGCTTGCTGTTGAATGTGTGCAACCACGGCATGATTGTCTTGGTGCCATTGGTCGGTTTTTGGGTGATGGTCAGGCCGGTTCAGACAAAGGATGATGAGGACTTGGCTATTTTCATGGACTTTCATCACCGTTTCCAGCAACGTAGGTGATTCACCACAAACAGGAATGATCAACACAGATTGCCAATTCAACTCTGAAGGAAACTGAGCCAAATCAATGGCATGACTGAATTGGCTCAAATATTTTGTGATGTTGTCTTTCAACCGTTGAGTTCGATTGGTGATGAATCAGTGAACGGCGGCACGGTATGGCAATCTGTTAACGATGTCAGCTTCAATGTCGAGTAATTGATCCAATCGCTGGGCCACCACATCGGCATCAAAATATTCGTGAGCCA
>JAUHZH010000163.1 GCA_030426065.1 Gammaproteobacteria bacterium | reverse complement strand
AGAGATTGGTGAAAAAGACCCTGGCGTTGATATTTACAACCTGATTAAATACATGCGTTCAAACCAAAACACTTGTGTGAACCAACGGCCAATTGTGAAAGTCGGTGATCGCATTGAAGCCGGTGACGTATTGGCTGATGGCCCGTCTACAGATTTGGGTGAATTGGCATTGGGTCAAAACATGCTGGTGGCTTTCATGCCCTGGAATGGTTACAACTTCGAGGATTCTATCCTGATTTCTGAAAGGGTTGTTAAAGAAGACCGCTTGACCACCATTCACATTGAAGAATTGACCTGTATTGCTCGTGATACCAAGTTGGGTTCTGAAGAAATCACAGCCGATATTCCAAACATCAGTGAAGGTACTCTAACCAAACTGGATGATTCTGGTATTGTTTATGTCGGAGCTGAAGTTGGCCCTGGCGATATTTTGGTGGGTAAAGTGACACCTAAAGGTGAAACCCAGTTAACCCCAGAAGAGAAATTGTTGCGAGCCATCTTTGGTGAAAAAGCTTTGGATGTGAAGGATTCATCTTTGCGTGTTAAATCCGGCACCAGCGGAACTGTTGTTGATGTACAGGTTTATACTCGTGAAGGCATTGAGAAAGGTTCACGTGCAGAACGCATTGAACAGGAAGAAATCGAACAGGTTCGTAAGGATCTGAATGATCAGTTCCGTATCATGCGCTCGGTAATTCACCAACGTATTCGTGAGTTGTTACTAGGTGCTAAAGTAACCAAAGCACCGGGTTTGAAAAAAGGCGCTGTGATTGAAGAATCCTATTTTGATACGCTGGAATTGGATCAATGGTTCGAAATCAAACCACAAGACAATAAGCTGGCGGAACAAATGGATGAACTGGCAGAACAAATTTCAGAGCAACGAACCATATTCGATAAACGCTTTGAAGAGAAAAAAGCCAAAATCATGAAAGGTGATGATTTGGCACCTGGTGTGTTGAAAATGGTTAAGGTTTACCTTGCTGTTAAACGTCGCATTCAGCCTGGTGACAAAATGGCAGGCCGTCATGGTAACAAAGGTGTGATTTCAATGATTGTTCCCGAAGAGGACATGCCATTTGATGAGAATGGGCGTCCCGTGGACATTTGTTTGAACCCATTGGGTGTACCATCTCGAATGAACATTGGACAAATTTTAGAGGTCCACTTAGGCATGGCTGCTCGTGGTCTGGGTTACCAGATTGAGCAAATGCTTGAAGAAAAGGCCACAGCTGCCAAGATGAAGGAATTCCTGACAGAAGTTTATAACATTGATGGAGACGGCAAAGTTAATTTCAGTGGCTTCAGTAAAGATGAAATCATGGAATTGGCAGGCAACTTAAAGGGTGGTGTACCCATGGCAACACCAGTATTTGATGGTGCTAAAGAGGAACACATCCGTAAATTGTTTAAACTGGCCGGCCTTGATGAAGATGGGCAAACCACTTTGTTCGATGGTCGCACCGGTAAGAAATTCGATCGTAAGGTCACCGTGGGTTATATGTACATGCTGAAATTGAATCATTTGATTGATGACAAGATGCATGCACGTTCAACCGGTCCTTACTCGTTAGTTACGCAACAACCATTAGGTGGTAAAGCACAATTTGGTGGTCAGCGTTTTGGTGAGATGGAGGTGTGGGCACTTGAAGCATATGGTGCTGCTTATACCTTGCAGGAAATGTTGACAGTTAAATCTGATGATGTTCAAGGCAGAAATGCGACTTATAAGAACATTGTTGATGGTAATCACAACACCGTTTCAGGTATTCCTGAGTCATTCAATGTTTTGGTCAAAGAGGTTCGCGCCTTGGGCTTGAACATGGAATTGGATAACGAGTAAGTCTAGGAGAAAAGCATGAAAGATTTAATTAAATTATTTAATCCTAAAAAAGAAACCCAGGACTTTAACTCAATTAAAGTCTCGTTGGCGCCACCTGAGTTGATTCGCTCGTGGTCATACGGAGAAGTCAAGAAACCTGAAACCATCAACTACAGAACATTCAAACCTGAGCGTGATGGTTTATTCTGTGCCGCAGTGTTTGGTCCGATTAAGGATTATGAGTGTTTATGCGGAAAATACAAACGCATGAAACACCGTGGTGTGGTTTGTGAAAAATGTGGTACTGAAGTGACTTTGACCAAAGTGCGTCGTGAGCGCATGGGTCACATTGAATTGGCCAGTCCGGTTGCTCATATTTGGTTCTTGAAATCGTTGCCTTCGCGCATTGGTTTGATGCTGGATATGACTTTACGTGAAATCGAACGTATCTTGTATTTCGAATCATTTGTGGTAACCGATCCAGGTATGACTGATTTGGAAAAAGGTTCATTGCTGACAGATGAGCAATATGCGCAAGCGATTGAAAATTGGGGTGATGAATTCAAAGCACTGATGGGTGCTGAGGCGATTTATTCTTTATTGGAAGAAATCGACATCAATGCTGAATTGGTGAAAATGCACGAAGAAATTGAGTCGACTAAATCAGCCACCAAGATCAAGCGTTTGTCCAAGCGAATTGCTTTGTATGATGCGTTCAATAAGTCAGGTAACAAACCTGAGCACATGATTTTGACTGTGTTGCCGATTTTGCCGCCTGATTTACGTCCGCTGGTACCATTGGATGGTGGTCGTTTTGCGACTTCGGACTTGAATGATTTATACCGTCGTGTGATCAATCGAAATAATCGTTTGAAGCGTTTATTGGATTTACATGCGCCAGACATCATTGTACGTAATGAAAAACGCATGCTGCAGGAGTCGGTTGATGCCTTGTTGGATAACGGTCGTCGTGGCCGTGCGGTAACAGGTTCAAACCGCAGACCATTGAAATCTTTGGCAGACATGATCAAAGGTAAACAAGGTCGTTTCCGTCAAAACCTGCTGGGTAAACGTGTAGACTACTCTGGCCGTTCGGTGATTGTGGTCGGTCCTACCCTGCGTTTGCATCAATGTGGTTTACCCAAGAAAATGGCTTTGGAATTGTTCAAACCATTTATTTTGGGTCGTTTGTTAAAAGATGGTTTTGTTTCAACCATTAAAGCCGCCAAGCGTTCGGTTGATGCCGAAACACCTGAAGTTTGGGATATTCTGGAGCAGGTGATTCGTGAGCATCCAATCTTACTGAACCGTGCGCCTACTTTGCACAGACTGGGTATTCAAGCCTTTGAACCTGTGTTGATTGAAGGTAAAGCCATTCAATTGCATCCTTTGGTATGTACAGCGTTCAATGCTGACTTTGACGGTGACCAAATGGCGGTTCACGTGCCCTTGTCAATCGAAGCACAGTTGGAAGCCCGTACTTTGATGATGTCAACCAACAATATTTTATCACCAGCTTCTGGTGAGCCCATTATTGTGCCATCACAAGACGTGGTATTGGGTTTGTATTATATGACCCGTGCTTTGATCAATGAAAAAGGCGAAGGGATGATCTTCTCTGACATGAGCGAAGTCAATCGAGCTTATCAAAACAATGAAGTTTCTTTGCAGGCTTTGGTTAAAGTCAGATTGACCACCACTGATGAAGAAACGGGCGAGGAAT
This sequence comes from Gammaproteobacteria bacterium, assembly GCA_030426065.1. Classification (GTDB taxonomy): domain Bacteria; phylum Pseudomonadota; class Gammaproteobacteria; order Xanthomonadales; family Marinicellaceae; genus Marinicella. The sequence continues at coordinate 2,192 of JAUHZH010000163.1, read as the reverse complement.
CAACCAATTTGGTTGAGACCACTGTAGGTCGTGCAATTCTGGCTGATATTTTGCCCAAAGGTTTGGATTTCAAATATATGAACCAAACTTTGAAGAAAAAAGAAATTTCCAATTTGCTGAATGAGTGTTATCACCAGTTGGGTACCAAAGCGACCGTTATTTTCGCTGATAAATTGATGTACACTGGATTCAGATACTCAACCATTGCTGGTATTTCAATTGGTGTAACTGACTTGACCATTCCTGAAGCCAAGAAAACCATTCTTGAAGAAGCTGATAAGGAAGTTTTGAAAATTCAGGAGCAATACACCACTGGTTTGGTAACCGCTGGGGAGCGTTATAACAAGGTTGTTGATATTTGGTCAAAAGCCAATGAAGACGTGGCCAATGCCATGATGGAAGTTTTGGGTAAGGATGAAGTTACCGACAAAGAGGGTAAAAAGGTTTACCAAGATTCCATGAATTCAGTTTTTATCATGGCTGACTCAGGCGCCAGGGGCTCACAAGCGCAAATGCGTCAATTGTCAGGTATGCGTGGTCTGATGGCAAAACCAGATGGATCTATTATTGAAACTCCGATTAAAGCCAACTTCCGTGAAGGTCTGGACGTGATGCAGTACTTCTCGTCAACTCACGGTGCACGTAAAGGTTTGGCTGATACGGCATTGAAAACAGCAAACTCTGGTTACTTGACGCGTCGTCTGGTTGATGTGGCACAAGATGTGGTTATCACTGAAACAGATTGTGGCACCAATGAAGGTTTGGTCATGCAACCCATCGTTGATGGTGGTGAGGTGATTGAAACATTGGCCGAACGTGTTTTAGGTCGTGTTGTTGCTGTCGATGTTGAGAATCACAAGGGTGAAGTGGTTATTGAGGCAGGTACTTTGATTGGTGAAGAAAGCCTTGAAGTGATTGAGGTAAACGGTTTGGACAGCATCATTGTGCGTTCGCCCATCACTTGTGAGTCAGAGTACGGTATTTGTGCTCAATGTTATGGCCGTGACTTGTCAAGAGGTCATCGTGTGAACATCGGTGAAGCTGTGGGTGTGATGGCGGCGCAATCAATTGGTGAGCCAGGTACACAGCTGACCATGCGTACCTTCCACATTGGTGGTGCGGCATCTAAAGCAGCTGCTTCTGATCATGTGCAGGTTAAATCTGACGGTAGCATCAGAATGCACAACATCAAGCACGTAACCAATGCCGATAAGAAACTGGTTTCTATTTCTCGTTCTGGTGAAATTTCAGTAATGGACAAATCAGGTAAAGAGAAAGAGCGTTATAAAGTACCTTACGGTGCAGTGATTAACATCAAAGACAATGAACAGGTGAAAGCCGGTGACATCATTGTTAATTGGGATCCGCACACGCATCCAATCGTATCTGAAGTCGCTGGTCGCGTAGCGTTGAGCGACTTCAAAGAAGGTGTGACAGTAGAAGAGCGAGTCGGTGAATTGACCGGATTGACCAGTTACATCATTACTGATCCAAAACAACGTGGTTCTGCAGGTAAAGACCTGCGTCCAATGGTTCGATTGGAAGATAAGAAAGGTAAGCCCATCATGATTCCCGGGTCGGATGTGCCTGCACAATATTTCTTACCACCAGGTGCTGTGATTAACATTCAAAATGGTCAGGATGTTGCCGTCGGTGACTTCTTGGCGAGGATTCCACAAGCTTCATCGAAAACCCGTGATATCACCGGTGGTTTGCCGCGTGTTGCTGACTTGTTTGAAGCACGACGTCCAAAAGATGCGGCTGTTCAAGCTGAAGCATCGGGTATTGTCAGTTTTGGTAAAGACACCAAAGGTAAAAACCGTTTGGTGATTACTCAGGCTGATGGTGAAAAAGTTGAGACTTTGATTCCAAAATGGCGTCAGATTATTGTGTTTGAAGGTGAGCATGTTGAAAAAGGTGATGTGGTGGTTGAAGGTGAACCAAACCCACATGACATTTTGCGTTTACAAGGTGTTACAGCTTTGGCCGCCTATCTGGTAAACGAGATTCAGGATGTGTATCGCTTACAAGGTGTGAAAATCAACGACAAACACATTGAATGTATCATCCGTCAAATGTTGAGAAAAGTTGAAATTGTTGAGCCAGGTGATACCGATTACCTGAAAACAACTCAATTGACTTACAAAGAAGTCATTGCAACCAACCGTGAATTCATCAAGCAAGATGGTATT
>JAUHZH010000162.1 GCA_030426065.1 Gammaproteobacteria bacterium | reverse complement strand
ATGGCATTGAAAGATTCACCCACCACGCCTTTTTTGGTCACTCGGTTCAAGATGCCGCCGGTGCCACCACGACCAAACAACAAGGCATTGGGGCCACGCAGTATTTCAACTTGCTCCAGGTTATACAATGGGCGGTAATATTGAACGTCATCACGCATCCCGTCGACAAAGAAATCGGCCGTCGAACGCACACCACGGAAAACAACCGCATCTCGGTGTCCTTCACCCTGAGATGTGCTGACACCAGGGGTATAAGCAATGATGTCACCGACGCTGTCAAACCCTTGTTCATCGATTTGCTCAGCCGTCACGATGGACAAACTTTGCGGTACATCAAGGATGGGTGTGGGGGTTTTCAAGGCGTTGACTTGATTGGAGTACAACACATTACCGACAACCACCACGGATTCTAAATCTTCACTTTCAGAATCAATTTTCGTGGTCTCTTTGTCTTGCTGTGCTTGAGTCACAGATGTCAAAAACAAAGCGGATAAAACCGCTTTTCGTAAAAGGGGTGAATTGATGCCCATTGAACTACTCTATTCTAACTAAAAACGCGCGAATCTTAAGGTGAATAAGAACGAATGTCAATTGCATTAAGATTTAGTTAATCATTTTTGTTTATAAGGAAAAGTTTAAGTCCAGTCTTTTCAAAACGGATACAAAAGTCCTTTTATTCAGAAGGTATTTGCATTCTCTTAACTCATTAAGAGCTCAAATGTATTTTAATGCACTTGAAATAAAACACATGTAAGAATCAATTAATTTCATGGATTCAAACCACAACTTTCAGGTTTTGGACTTTTTATCTTGAGCCAATGTTCTTTTTAAGTACTCTTTAGAGACATCTACATAAGTCTGGGTCTTTGAGAAAATAATTAACAATCTAAAGAACAAGAAAGCAAATGCAAGTAATTGCCTGCTATTACTCAGTTTGCCGACGCAACAATTCAAAATTTTACACTTTTTTGCATGATTCATGACTTATGTAGAGGTCTCCTTTAGTTACAATGTGACCATGAAAGGGTTTTTATTCAACACGCTGCTGAAAATCACAGGACGCTGGTCTCTGGCCAAAGCCCACCGATGGGGTGTGCGTGTCGGTGGCTGGGTTTGGCGATGGTCAGAAAAGCAACGCAGGATCACCCGTTGCAACATCAAAATCTGCTTCCCTGATCAAAACCCAGATGTTCAGGAGGCGTTGGCAAAATCGGCTTTATTGGAAACCGTGAAAACGTTTTTTGAGTTGGGAGGTGTTTGGAAAAAACACGGCAAGGATGTGAATGGCTTGATTCGAACGGTTCATGGCCAGTCGTTTTTGGATGATGCTTTGGCTGAAGGCCGAGGGGTGTTGTTGGCTGCGCCTCATTTTGGCAATTGGGAGGTGTTGAACCTGTGGCTGGCACGTTTTCAACCGTTTTCCTTTCTGTACAAGCCGCCGGAGGATACAGCCATTGAGCAGGCTTTGATCCATTTCCGTGGCCAAAGCGGAGCCAATCAAATCGAGGCCAACAAAAAAGGCGTGCGTCATGTCCTCAATGCTTTGAAAAACAAACACTTGATGGCAATGCTGCCAGACCAACAACCTAAGTCGGGTCAAGGCTTGTTTGCTGATTTCATGGGGATGCCGGCTTACACCATGACTTTGTTTTCTAAAGTGGCGATCAAAACCCAGGTTCCGGTCATCTTGGCAGTGGCGGAACGGCTCGCTGACGGTCAAGGATTTGACATCCACTTCAAACGATTAAAAGGTGCCATTCATCAAGACCTGACCACTTCGGTGGCCGCATTGAACCAGGCCATCGCTGAAATGGTGGCAATCAATCCTGCACAGTACCAATGGACCTACCGTCGATTCAGCATCCAAGCCGACGGCCATCAACCCTACCGCCAACACTAAAAAACTTCACTGGTGATTAAATCCACTGAAATTCACCAACACTGAAGCCCTGAACTGTACTGATGATTCATACATACAGTTCAGGATATGCTGTCAATTGTCTCTGTGGGTTAAGTTCTCCACATCGAGGTTGGATTTTTGCCATGTGGCGTTGTTGCGCAACGATGTTGGGACGTTGATGCTGATGTTTTCTATAGTGCCGGATTGTTGATTGCTCAGGTTCAAATCAGAAGAACCCACCACGGTGCTGATTGGCTCAATACGTGGACAACTGGGGCAGAAAGACTGGGTGTAGTACATGTCCAAGGCGGTGTCGTTGTTGGCACCAAAGCCAATCACCCAATAAGGTTCACCGGATTGGTCATACAAATAATGAACCACGCCACGGGTGCTGCCTTGGGTGCTGATCGATTCGCCCCAACCGCTTTCAGAAGGTGCAAACCACAGCCCCGTGTGCTCATCGATCGTTGGCGTGTTGTCGAACAGGTACCATTCCATCTTGTCAGCACTGAAGCGACCATCAATGGTGCGGGTTTGAATCAACATCGATTCGTTGACCACTGTGGTGTTTGAAGATCCAACACTTGAAACCAAGCCTTGGTTGGGCTGGAATGGACCGTTATAACTGACATACAAAATGTCGTTGTGGTACTGATTGAACTCCATGGCTTCGGCACCGGTGATGTACCAAATCGGTGAGCGGTTGGGCTGGCCTGTGTAGTTGATATAAACCAGTCGCTCTTCTTGTGGCAGGAAGTGAAAGTCTGTGCCGTTGCCCGATCGAACGGGGTTCCACCACAAACCGTTGTTGGGCGTGATGGTGCTGGCGTCATCGATGTTGCAGTGATTGACCACGTTGCAACCCACTTCGCCTTCAAGAAACACCCCGCTGCCGGGATTGAACCCTTCATCAAAAACCGAAGCTTCGTGGGTCAAAGCAAAAGTCTTGCCACATACGGCATCGCTTCTGAGTGAAAACACCACTTCTTGGGAAGTCGGTTGACCGACCGACAAATTCCCCAATGACAATGCCGGGGTTTCAAGGAACACCGCCTCTGGCTGATGCGCCTGATTGGGGTGGTCTTTGTGGTACACACAAACGGCTTGGTTGGGCGAGATGGAGCCACCTTGATCACAAGCAAAACTCAAACCATCACTGGCATTGGCATTTTGAAGGCCAGTAGAGCTGCTGGAACCATCGATGTCACCTTCATATTGGTAAACCCATTGACCCGTTGCGGGATACAAGATGGCTTGGAAACTGACTGATTCGGTGACGTTGCTGGTGTCCCAGAAATCTGCCCCTTTCCACATAAAGACTTCGCAAGCCTGTGCGCCGGATTCAGATGTCCTGGGGCAGTCATTGAAAGATTGGTGATAAAAGGTACTGGCTTGTAAGTCATCATGCATGGGTGCAATGCGTGCACTGCCGCCGTCGTGGTCTGGGCTGGCCGGCATCGGACAGTCATTGGAAAAATCGACACCAGATATGTTGCCTGGGCTCAAATAGCCGTTGCTTGAAGCGCGCAGTTGCGACACCGATTGACCATACAAGTCGAAGGGTTGACTGAGGTTGATTGAGGCCGTTGCCCCTTCATCATGGGCCGGGTATTGATTGCCACCCGCGTTCCAGTTGATCATTTGTCCTGAGCTGCTGATGTCAATGAAATCTTTGGCACAAGCCGATGCCACATTACCAAATTGATCGCTGATGCCATTGATGCCACCCTCATCACGTGACTTGGACAAGGCCGCATACGCATCGGTGGCTGCTGCATTGCCGGTGTTTTCGAAATGCAACAAAGTCCGCCAGCGTTCACCGGGGTCTATTTGGTTGTCACCATTGCCGCACACTTGTAACAATTCACTTCGGACATTCTGAACATTCGCCACACTGATTTCTGGGGCTTGAATCACCAGGGCTTGTGACGCGTTGCCAATACAACCGGTCATGTCGGTGACTTGAACCGTGACATTGCCTGTGAATGTTTGGTTGTAGGTGACTTGAAGCGATTCAGTTTGACCGTCGGTGATGCCGTCGCCATTGCTGTCCCAAGCAAATTGATAGCCACCGGCACCGCCCGACACCTGAGCCGTCAACACCATCGCTGCGCCTGCTTTGGCATCACCAGCAACATCAATCGACACACTGGGTGCATCACAACCAGACGAACCTTGTAAGGTTAATTGTCCTGTGTTGTTGGGGTCTAACCAATCACTCAATCGAGATTGGTCATCATTACCATGATCCCAAGAAACGGAAAAACGACCGTACCAATCGGATAAGTCGTTACCACAAGCCGCATGACCACCATGCAATTGACCTATCAATAAATGATCAGGGTTCCAAAGCCCTGAACCTGAAGAGCCTCCTTCTGTTGTGCCGGTATCCCAATCTATGACTTGCCAATGGCTGCCATTTCCTGGACTGGCGGCACTTAAATAAGAGCTGACGACAGGTGATTCTAATTCATGACTGATGCGTTTGGCATGTCCACTGGGATGATGTATGGCAGTCACACCTGCTGGCACATCGCCTGTTCGATCCCATCCTGTATATTCAACACCAAATGATGACGGCGGAGTGGCATCCAACCTGACCAAAGCGAAATCTGTGAAAGGATTACTGGCAACGTAAGTGGCGCCTGATTGTCGCTGGTTGAAACCACTGGTAGAAACAGGGTTGCCACTTTGGGATGAGCCAGGCGCACGACAAGTTTGTGATTGGTAGTTCCAGATCATTTCAATCGATGCCGCCACATTTTGTCTTTGAGTCAAGCTCACCTGGCCACTGCCATCTGAATATCCACAATGGTCAGCAGTCAAAAAATAGGGGGTGCCATCTTGTGCTGTGTTTTGGATCAACTGACCTGTACATAAAAAGCCACCCTGTGGTGTTTGGAATGTGTAGCGGCCCACTGAATTGATTTCTGCTTCCCAACCATCGCCGTCTGAACAAACCACATCGACATTACATGACCCGCTTTTAACAAAACTGTATTTGTCAACTGTAACAAACCCTCGGGCAACTTGAGACAAATGCAGTCGCGTGAAAGGCTTGTCCTTGGCATGTACTTTGAGGCTGATGTGCGCTTCAGGGCCTGGGATGTTACCTGACCACAGAAAACCATGCTGTTTGTTGTCTTTGCCTCCAAAATGGCTTGAATCGCCCCAATCGTTCCTGATGGTTAATTGTGCTGAACTGGGCAGAAAGACTTGGGAAAAACCCACATTCAAAGATGTGGCATGTTCGCTCTTTAATGACAGTGACCATTCCCATGTACTGTGATCCAATTGCCTCCACCGGCCTTGTTTTTGCACACCGTTGTTGATGTTGATGTCTTTGATCATGGTGGCGGCAGCCACTTTGATCAAACCATTGGGGGCGTCCAAAGCTTTGTGCTTTTCGTTCAGCACATCCGTGGCTGGTAATTCGTACCACTCCGTTGCTTGAACACCAAAAGTCACAGCCAAAAAAGTCATTACAGTGGTTATTTTCATCTTTTCCTCCATCATGCTTGTGCTGAGTCAGCCCATGCGCATGAAATCATTCAGTTTTTTCTTTCAGTATCAACGCTTGGTGTCCGTTGTTTTCAAGCGCCCTTTTTTGTTTGTCGGCTTCTCGGCCAGAAGTGAATGGCCCAACACGCACGCGGTGCCATTCTGCGCCATTGACCACAATGGATTCAATGTGAGCCACTTGACCCGAGAATGCGATTTGGGCCTTCAGCTGCTCTGCGTCGGTGCGGTTTCGGAAAGACGCCACTTGCAGAATGAATTGGTGTTTTTCGGTGTTCCTGGCCGCATGTTCTTGCAGCTCTTCTTTGGGAATCACCACCTCCATTTCTGGCAGCACAGTGTAA
>JAUHZH010000161.1 GCA_030426065.1 Gammaproteobacteria bacterium | reverse complement strand
GGAACGGTTGATTGGGCCACGGTTGACTTGCTCAATGCGACCATCATCTGGACCACCAACGGTACGGATCACGCTGTTGATGATGAATTGACAGAACTGTGAATTGATGTCAAAGCTGGTGCCTTGGGTGTCTGTACCCAAACGACAGTTGGCTTCATTTTCAAGGATGTAAGCTGAACTGATGTCACCCACAACACCTTCCAATTCGATTGAATAGAAGTCCAAAGACAACGACAGGTTGTCGATTGGGTCATAGACAAAACCAGCGGTCCAAGACTTGCCTTCTTCCTCCATCAACTCAGGGTTACCTTGACGGACACCAAAAGCAGTGTAAGAGTAATCATTGGAGTCATCGTCTTCACACTCTTGTCTGGTCAAGCCAGCAGAACGACAAGCAAACTCATCGAACACGCCGCTGAAGAATCCACTTTCGTCAGCAAAGACAAAATGCATGTCAGGTGCACGGAAACTGGTTGAGTAGCTACCACGGATCAACAATTGATCAATCGGTCTCCATTGCAAACCAGCATTCCAAGTGAACGCGTCATCCACATTGGTGATGTCATCGTAGTTGTCGTAACGTGCTGCCAAGGTCAAGTCCAAAGTGTCGTGCAATGGAATGGCAAACTCAGTACCGAATGCAAAGCGGTCACGTTCGCCACCACCACCGGTACCAGTCAAGTTATAAATCAATTCTTGACCAGGCAAAATCCTTGGGTCGGCAATCAATTCATACTCTTGGGTACCCCATTCCAATACAGTCGCGAAACCGACAGGGCCAGCTGGCATGTCCCAAAGGTCGCCGGTCAAGACAAAGTTGGCTTGCGTCGAGCTGGAATCTGCGCTGGTTTTCACGATGGTAGAAATTGAACGGTAGACTTCTGGCGTGATGGGATTGAAGTAGTTGCCCAAGTTCATGTTGTAAACTGGATAGGCACCAAAGAATGGATCGGCACCTGGCAACTGTTGGCCCAAGAAGTAATCACGTGTCTCTTGCTCAAGCAAACGTGGTCTTTCACGGTACAGGTCATATCTAGAATGACTGATGGTGGCTTCCCACTCAAAACGGTCATTGAACGCATAACCTGACAAAGAGGCGTGCATGTCCATCGACGTTTCTTCAAAGATTTGCTTACCACCACCGGTTTCAGCGGGTGAGAAAATTCTTTGTGTGTCGAAAATGCTGTCAAACTGTGGATCGTAATACAGTCCGCCTGCCCAGAATTCAGTGTTCGATGTGGCATTGGCTTCTTGGTCCCAAATATTGAAACTCAAAGTCAATTGCATGTTGTTGCTGAAATCTTTGGTGAAGTATGTATAAGCAGACGTGTTGGAATCAGAGTTTCGGATGCCTTGTGTGGCTGGGTAGTCGAAGTAGTAACAACGATCTACAGGGCCTGATCCAAAATCACGAACTTGGGCTTCCAAATGGTCAAAACGACCACACAGCTCTTCCAAGCCGCCGCCAGGATAAATTTGCGTGTTGCCGTTCAAGCGGTCACGCAACATGACGCCTGAAACACCAGTGGCTTCAGCTGGGTCGATGCCAGGCTCATCACGGTAAGAATCCATGAAATCACGTTCGCCTGCCAAAATTTCATCGCGGTCCAAATGTTCGATGGCATAAGTCAAAGACCAACTGTCGCCGGTTTTACCACCGACCCATTGGACGTTCCAACTGTCACCGCCACCTTCAGTGGTGGTGCCTAGACGAACTGATACATCATCGCCGTCGTAGTTTTTCTTCAAAATCACGTTGATTACGCCTGACACCGCATCGGAACCGTAAATGGCCGATGCACCACCAGCCAAGACTTCAATGCGCTCAATCGCAGCTGAAGGCAATGCACCGAAGTTGGTGACGTTGCTTTGTCCGTTGTATGGCAATGGGTAGTCGGCAGCACGACGACCATTAACCAAATACAACACACGGCCAGGACCCAGGCCACGCAAGTCAACCACGTTGGCATTGGAAGTAAAGCCGCTCTGCGTCAATTCGTTTTGTACGCCACCTGTTTGTTGCGTCAAACTGTTCAACGCGTCATTTGTTCGCTGGTCATGACCTGGATGGGCGATGAACCTTCAAACTGGTTTCTCTTGATGCGAGAACCGGTTACAGACACTTTGCCCAACTCAACAGTTTCTTCGTCTGTTTGTTGGTTTTCTGCGTCTTCGTTGTCATTGTCTTGAGCATAAACGGTGGGTGTACTGATGCCTAAGATTAAAGCCATCAATATCGTTTTACTGAGCTTGTTTTTCTTAAACTCGAGTTTATTGTAATTCATTTAATAATCCTCTCTTCATAGTATGAATGACTGTTCAGTCGCTCAGGAAAATTTCCCAAGCACATTGGAACGGATTGATGATGCCTGAGTTGAAACACAATTGCAACTAAGATTTACAGAAAATTAACAAAAACTACGAAAGGGACGGTTCAGCATTTACTTATGCAAAATCGTTATAAGCAAAAACGCCTGCTGGTGATGGTTTGATTTTTTCAGCTTGTACTTTTCAGTTTGAGTGCCATGGCAGCCATGCGTTTGCCCTGGGCAATGCACAATTGCTTCTCGTTTTGGTCGATGGGTCGGTTTGACTCAAATTCTGTCCAATGGGTGGCGCCATAAGGTGAACCACCAGAAGTGGTGTAAAGCAAAGATTGTTCTGAATAGGGCAGGCCGACAACGACCATGCCGTAATGCAACAATGGCACCATCATGTTCAATAAGGTGGTTTCTTGACCGCCGTGGAGAGACGAACCGGTGGTGAAGACGCTGGCGGGCTTGCCCTCCATGGCACCTGAGAACCACAAATTGCCGGTGGAGTCGATGAATTGTTTGAGTGGTGCAGCCATGTTCCCGAAGTAACAGGGGCTACCCAAGACCAGGCCGTCACAATTGGCCATGTCAGATTCACTCACCAAAGGGTCTTTGGCTTCTGCGCCGTCATCCAGGTTCGAATGAACGGTGCGAATGATGGCTTGGCATCCATCCACAGATTCTACGCCTCGGCCAATCAATCGAGCCATCTTTCGGGTGTTACCACGTTTTGAGTAATAAAGAACCAGGATGTCAGCCATCAAAAGATCTCCAGCACCGACTCAGGCGGCCGCCCAATTCGTGCTTGGTTGCCGTGAACCACAATGGGACGTTCAATCACTTTTGGGTATTGGACCATCATATGAATCAGCTGATCGTTGTTCAATGTGGTGTCAGCGAAACCGTTGTCTTTGTATTCAGCCTCGCCGGTGCGCAACAAATCCCGGGGCTGGATGCCCAGTGATTGGATGATGTGACTCAATGTGGCCGCATCGGGTGGTGTTTCTAGATATTTGACGACTTCAGCATGAATGCCTTGTGCTTCCAACAAAGCCAGAGTGGCGCGTGATTTTGAACACCTGGGGTTGTGGTAAATCGTTGTCTCGGTCATGGCTGATCCTTGTCAAAAGAGCCGGTATTTTAGCTATAATTGACTTTTTTGGCAAAGGCTCAAGATTGATGCACCCTGAAACCTGTCGCGAAATAGAAGCGAAGATACAAACATTACAACCCAGTCATGTTCAAGTGACCGACAACAGTCACTTGCATGTGGGCCATGCCGGCGCCAAAGACGGCGGCGGCCACTTTGCGGTTCAAGTGGTGGCTGAAGCCTTTACAGGCTTGAATCGCATCAAACGACACCGCCTGGTTTATCAGACAGTTCAGCCCTTATTCGACAATGGTGCCATCCATGCTTTAGAAATAGATGCATTGACACCCCAGGAGAAAAAAACATGAAAACCACACTTTTAGTCATTTCATTGGCCCTGCTGGCAGGGTGTCAGGATCAACCCACTGTGGTGGATGAATCTCAGGTGCTGGCACAGGTGGGAGATTATTTGGTGACGGAAAACTTGGTCGAGGTGGTGGCCAACAGCCAAGGCATTCAAGTCCCTTCAGCAGACCAAAAACAACGCATCTTGCAAGACCTGATCACCGATTTGGCCATGGCCCATCAAGCCAAGGTCAAAAAGATCCAGCCCAGTGCCAAACAAATGGCTATGCTTCAGTACCAGCAGTGGAAGTTGCAAAGTCAGTTGGCTTTGAATGATTATTTGGAAGCCAACCCCATCACCGATGAGATGATAGCTGCAGAATACGAGAAAGTGGTGTCAGAAACCAGGGGGTTGTCATTCCATGTCCGTCACATGTTGTACAAAGACCAAAGTGATGCCGTGGTGGCATTGGATCAAATCATAGCGGGTGAAAAAACGTACCTGCAAGCAGAGCAAGATTATTTGGCAGCACAGCCCAACATGCGTAACGTCGGTGACATCGGTTGGGTCAATTTGAAACAATTGCCTGGTGCTTTTGCTCAACCCCTACAGCGGATGTCGGAAGGCTCAGTGCACCCTGAGGTGGTGGTGAGTCAGTTCGGTGGGCATGTTTTGTACCTGGTTGAAAAGAAAGAAGCCGAGCCACCGAGCTTAGAACAAACCAAAGAAGGGATCAAACACGCGTTGCAGCAAAAAGCCATCAACCGTTTCAAACAGTTGGCTCATGCCAAAGCAAAAATCAAATTAGCCCAAAATTAAAGCACAATTGGAGCCACGGCTCAGAAAGCAAAAAGCCGCTGAATGAGCGGCTTTTTTTGTGGTTTTGAAGGATGGTCAGCCCAAGTCCATGAAGCTGCGCAGTTGTTCTGAACGGCTCGGGTGGCGCAATTTGCGCAAGGCTTTGGCTTCAATTTGACGGATGCGCTCACGCGTTACATCAAATTGTTTGCCCACTTCTTCCAGGGTGTGATCGGTGTTCATGTCGATACCGAAACGCATGCGCAACACTTTGGCTTCTCTGGGCGTCAAGCCCGACAGCAAATTGGTGACCGTGGTGGTCAAACCGTTGGCTGTGGTTGATTCCAAAGGTGACAGGATGTTGGCATCTTCAATGAAATCACCCAAACTTGAATCTTCATCGTCACCAATCGGTGTTTCCATAGAAATCGGCTGTTTGGCGATTTTGATGACTTTGCGTACTTTACCAACAGGCATTTCCATGATTTCAGCAATTTCTTCCGGGGTGGCTTCGCGACCCTTTTCCTGCAGCAGTTGCCTGGAAACCCGGTTGAGTTTATTGATGGTTTCGATCATGTGTACCGGAATCCGGATGGTTCTGGCCTGATCAGCGATGCTGCGGGTGATGGCCTGTCTGATCCACCAGGTGGCATAAGTCGAGAACTTATAACCCCTTCGGTATTCAAATTTTTCCACCGCCTTCATCAAGCCGATATTGCCTTCCTGAATCAGGTCGAGGAATTGCAGGCCGCGGTTGGTGTATTTTTTGGCAATAGAAATCACCAGCCTGAGGTTGGCCTCGATCATTTCTTTTTTGGCTCGTCTGGACTTGGCTTCATTAACCGTGATGTTGCGGTTGATGGTTTTGATCTCAGGGATCAGCAATGAATAGGCTTTTTCAATGCGAATCAGTTTATTTTGCAGACTGATGATTTCATCCTTGTAGATTTCCAGCATGGTGACAGAATCACCGCCATCCTTGATGCGGGCATCAACCCAGTTCAGGTCAGTCTCTTTGTTCATGAAGGAACGGATGAATACCTGGCGTGATAATTTACACTGTGTAACAGCGATGTCGAGGATTTTACGCTCAATTTTGCGGATCGAGTCCTGAACGGTCTTCACATCAAAAATGATGTCCTGCATGGTGATGGGTGAAAATTTAAATTCCACCAAAACATCAGCGATTTGTCGCATGATGTTCTTTTGTTTCTTATCGCCCAGGCCG
>JAUHZH010000160.1 GCA_030426065.1 Gammaproteobacteria bacterium | reverse complement strand
GTGATTGGACGTTCTCCGATGTTAATCGTCAGTGGTTTGGGTGCAATGACGGCTGTGATGATGTTGGTTTTCAAAGATCCCATCATGGGGTTTGTCGCAGGCATTCAATTGTCGGTGAATGACATGCTGCGCATTGGTGATTGGTTAGACATGCCAAGTTATGGTGCAGATGGTGATGTGATTGAAATTGGTTTGACTACAGTGAAGGTTCAAAATTGGGACAAAACCATCACCACCATACCCACTTATGCCCTGATTTCTGATTCATTTAAAAATTGGCAAGGCATGACCGCATCGGGTGGTCGTCGCATCAAAAGAGCCATTTATTTAGATGTCAACAGCATCAAGTTTTTAGATGAAGCATTGATGGCGCGTTTGAACAAAGCGAAATTACTGGCGCCTTACTTAAACGAAAAAGCTTCCGAGATTGAGGCTCATAATCAAAAAGAGCAGTTGGATCTGGAGCTGAAAATCAATGGACGTCGTTTAACCAATATCGGTACATTTCGAGCATATTTGGTTAATTATTTACAAAATCACGCTCACATCCATCAAGACATGACTTTGTTGGTGCGTCAATTGGCCGCTGAAGACAAGGGTGTTCCGATGCAAATTTATGCTTTCACAAACACCACAGAGTGGGCAAAATACGAACAGATTCAGAGTGATGTTTTTGATCACATATATGCTGTGGTTGATGCTTTTGATTTGCGCATCCACCAAGCTTTGGGTGGTGCAGATGTCAGGCAATGGCAGGCACTGAATCATGAAAAATCAAAGGAGGGTGCCCATGTATAAACAAATCAAACACCAAGAACAGGCCCAAAGATTTGAGCTGAATCAGGACGGAATTACGGCATACCTGTCGTATCAGCGTCAAGGTGATGTCATTGACTTCAACCACACCATCGTACCCAAGGCATTGGGCGGGCAGGGCGTAGGAACGGAATTGGTTAAATTTGCTTTGGCATATGCACGGGTGAATCAATTGACGGTGATTCCGAGCTGTTCTTTTGTCGCACATTACATAAAAAAACACCCAGAAGCTGCTGATTTTTCAGGGAACAGCTGAAGCTTTCGATGCTTTATTGGGTCATGTTCAAAGTCAAGCTGAATGGTTGGCAATCATTAACAACTTAAAATTAAAAGAACAAATCAGGTCAGGCATTGCACTGGAAGTTATTTAAATCTGTATCGTGCAGATTTAGTTCAATGAGTAAACCTTTTAATTCAGGGCTCAAAACTGTCAGCAAAAATCAGGTCGGGTTGGTTGACTGATGGATTGTTGAATTGAAGTCGAGCCCAAAGGGCGGACTCTCCGTCGGGAGTAGCAGCTGCCCAAGCGGGCGTGTTTTGGGTGCGGATGGGTTCCCCTTCGGCAACACCACTGTCGTCGGCGATGTGATAGCCAGCAACCAATAAAAAATTACCCTTGATGAAAAGACCATTGAGTACGGTGTTGTTGGGTTCATTGGCTGAACTGCCATCCCATTCTCCGGTGATCAACGTGCTGTATAAAACCGATGAGAGGTTGGGGGTATAGACCCTGGCAAATTGACTCCACTTCGACTTTCATACGAATCTGGGGATTTGGTGGTGTATCAGGGCATCATTTATCAAGCCATGCGGGCCTTCGACTATGCGGTTGATCCGCCCACCACACCACACCAGACCAAGCCAGTGCGCAAGATTGGCAAGTCAAACCGGCCATGGCCGATGATGTCAGGCAGCTGCATGACAGCGAGTTTGCCCACATCGGCTTGTTGGATGTGGTGCTGAGTGACGTGATTTTTGCTCCCTCGTTTGAATTGCCTTAAGCCCTTGAGCCTTTAAGTGTTCAAAAGAATTAACCATTCTATGACAACGTTGATGAAATGATCCTGTGGTTTGTGAAATGGTTCATGGTGGTGTGGACGGATGTGCGGTAAGCTGATGTCATGAAATGGGTCACTATTTTTTTGTTTTGCCCATGGGCTGTTTGGGCCCAGGTTGATTGTGTTGCCACACCTCAGGCGTCTATGGCAGGTGCTGTGGTTTTGGGCAATGGTCAGCCTGGGTCAGTCAACACTGCCATGATACAAAATGCGCTAAACAACGGCGGTCGCATTCGGTTCAATGTGGGCAACGCGCCCGTTCAGATCAACCTGACATCGACATTGACAGTGACCCGGGAAACCACGTTGGATGGAGGCGGTTTGGTCACGTTGAGCGGTCAGGGCCAGCGCCGCATCATCAACCTGTCCAACCCCAACAACAACCAGTACACTTTCACCATTCAAAACATGTCATTGATCAATGGATCGACACCTGGTGGAAGCGGGGCGGCCATCAATCGAACCGTCAATGGCCCTTGGCAAGCCGTCAGTTTGCATGTGATCAATGTTCAATTTGACAACAACCATGCCATCGCTGTCGACCAAGATGGTGGCGGCGGGGCCATTTATGCCACCGGATTGAATCAGGTGTTGATCAGTGATTCAGTTTTCACCAACAATTCAGGCAGCAACGGTGGTGCGGTGTATACATTGGGCACCGATGTGTTGAAAATCACCGATTCATCGTTTGATGGCAATGACGCCACCGGCAACAGCGGCAACCCAGGCAACGGCGGTAATGCCGGTGCCATTGGCGTGGATGGTGCAGAACGCACGGTCAACATCTGTCGCAGTCACATCATCAACAACACCGCCAATGCTTTTGGAGTGGGCTTTTTCTCCGTGATGTATGACCAACAAAGTCTCACAGCTTTCACCGATGTGTTGTTCCAAGACAACAACAACCCGCAGGACTTTGGCCTGGCTGGTGGAGCCTACATCCAAGGTGGACCCTTTGTGATCAACCGCTGCAGCTTCATCAGCAACCAAGCCAGGGGTGCTGGCGGTCTGTTTTTTGGTCCCGGCGCCAATGGAGAAATGGTCAACAGCACCATCTATGACAACGTCGCCACCAACACTTTGGGCGGTGGTATGTCCATCAGCGATTCTGCAGCTGTGACGCTGCGTCATGTGACCGTTGTCAACAACCACGCCCCCTGCGAAGTTTGTTTTGCGGGCGGCATTTCATTGGGCAGCAACAACCAAACCACGATGTACAACAGCATCTTGGCGAACAACACGGGTGGCAATGTGTTCAACCCTTGGAATATTCTGAATGGCGTCGCTGGTAACAACAACCTGCAATTCCCACAAAACAGGCCCAATGGTCAAGCCGATGTGCCAGCCACCACGGGCATCATTTGGGGCAACCCACAGTTGTTTCCACCAGCATACAATGGTGGATTCACGCCCACCATGCGCTCAGCTGATCATTCAGCTGCCATTGATGAAGCCACACCAACACAATCCACGCCACAAGACCAAAGGGGCGTCAACCGCCACCAGACAGCCGACCACGGTGCTTACGAATGGCAACCAGATGTGATTTTTGTTGATGGGTTTGACTGAAAACCCTTGATACATGAGGATTAAAAGATGATTCAGAGTGAATGCATAAGGACAGTCTTTAAGTTTCTGATTTTTTTGACTTTGTTCTTTCAAGTCGCAACAGCACATGCTCAACTCAAAGCATTTCCGGAGGCTGAAGGGTTTGCTGCCTATGTGTCGGGTGGCCGGGGTGGTGATGTGCACATTGTCACCAACCTCAACGCTTCGGGTGTGGGCAGCTTGCAATGGGCGGTGTCGCAACCGGGTGCGAGGATTGTGGTGTTTGAGGTGTCTGGTTTGATCACAGGTGATTTGCACATTCCTCATGGCGATTTGACCATTGCAGGGCAAACCGCACCGGGTGCTGGCATCACTTTGGTGGGACACATGTACACCACGTACAACTCAGACACGGGCAACATCATCATCCGACACATGAGGATCAGGCCACCTGACCCTGACGGTAATTGGCCAGCCAACCAGCATGACGCCATTCAATTCTCAACAGCCAACCATGTCATGTTGGATCACATCGACGCCTCTCATGGTGCCGATGAGACCATTGATTTTTGGGGTGGTGCGGCGCACATCACCATCCAGTATTCACATTTGTCATTTCCGATCTATGACACGGCCAATGGTTGGACACACAACAAAGGGGTGATCAATCACAGACCTTGTCTCGATGGTGGTGGTTGTCAACCAAGTGATCGCACAGGTGGCTACATTTCCATCATCAAGAACGTTTTTACACACTCCAGGAACCGCACACCGGCTTTGTCAGTTGGTCCAGCAGAAGTCATCAACAACATCACATACAATGGCCGTGAAGGGTTTGTTCATCACAATGTGGCCGAGGGTCAGTTCAACATCATGAGCAACCAATACATTGCGGGCCCCAGCATCAGTTTGTTGCCATTTTATTTTGACCCTGAAAATGCAACGACACCCATCCCAACGGCTTATTGGCTCCAAGACAACCTGATTGAGGACCCAGGCAGTTACCAAGACACGGTTCAAAACCCTTGGAATGACGCTGCTTTCAGTAGTGAGTACAGCTTTTTTTGCTGTGGCATTGTGGCAGGGCAATTCAATCAGTCTGCTGCTTTTGATTTCAGTGCAAACAATGGTTATGGCAGCGTGCACATTTTGGCTGCAGGTGACTTGGAAGGCCGCTTGTTGCCCGTGGTGGGTGCTTTTCCGCAGGACATCGTGGCACGACAATCCATCATGGAACTGCAACAGCGCAACGGTTCATGGCGTAATTACCGCCCCGCCAATTTGATGGCTGGCCTCACACCCACCGCACCGCCGACTGACAGTGATGACGATGGCATGCCAGATGACTGGGAAAATCAACATGGTTTGAACCCTCAAAATGGCAATGATCACAACATCACCATGCCATCTGGCTACACTGCCATTGAAGCCTACATCAATGGATTGGCATCGGTGATGGGTGATGATTTGATTTTTCAAGATGGTTTTGAGTGATGTTTATTTCGAACCAAGTTGACTTCTTCAATTTTTCAAAATGGTTTGCGGATGGGACGATTTAAAGTCGGAGAAACCGTGGTGTTCACTGAAGTTCCAGAGTCACTGGTACATGACTTGCCTGATGAAGACAGGGCGTTCATTGCCAAACACGTGAATCAAGTCGCCGTCATAGAAAAAATCGAACCGAAAGGGTTTTACTGGCTGGGTTTTGACGTTGAAATGATTGATGGAAAGGCGCAAGCCAAAAAAAAACCATTGGTTTTGTGTTCAAGCCGACTCGCTTGAATCAAGTGACTTTGTCCCACCTGAAGATCAAGTAGGTTGATTCAAGTGTTGCTCGTGGTCGCCATGCACAGCGGCCATCAATTGGGTATTTAATTCATCCCAATTAGAGGTTAAGATGTTTTACTTTTTTGAACTTAAATAAATGCTTTTGGCTTCACTGTTCAATCACAGTCATCTGAATAATGTATAAAAGTTTTGGCCCTTTTCAAGTTGATGTAGAGACCCGACGGGTGTTGTTGGGTGGTGAAGTGGTCAAATGGGGTGACAAAGCGTGCCATTTATTTACCCTGTTGGTGGCTGAGTCACCAGACACCATTTCCAAAGAAGATATATTTGCAGCGGTCTGGCAAGGCAGGGTGGTGACTGAAAACTCCTTGTACAAAACCATCAGTAAGTTGCGAAAAGAACTGGCACCCCACGACATGGAGGTCGAGTCGGTTTTCGGAGAAGGGTATCGCATCATCTCGCCAGTGCAAGAAAACACCACAGAAACTGATCCCACAGAAAAAAACACCTGGCCGCGAATTTGGGTGACTTTGGCTCTGGTCTTGATGTTGCCACTGGTGTGGTTTTCTCACCAACACTTCAAGCACCAACG
>JAUHZH010000159.1 GCA_030426065.1 Gammaproteobacteria bacterium | reverse complement strand
TGATGGTATTGGCCTTGTTGGTCAATGACTTGATTATCCGGGCCTTGATCGATTACATCAGTTTCCGCTACCTTCCGTGGTGGACTGATTTGCTACCGCTGCTCAGTGCGGCCTTGATCTGGCCTTGGTTGAAATACCTGATGGACCGGAACCAAATGCGAATCAAGAACGGCTGACATGGGCAAGGTACTGAAACAACCAATAAGAGAAAAAAGGCTGTTTCAAGAGCGGGCATGGGTCGCCATGGGCATTGTGATTGTGGTGTTTCTGTTGTTGTTGTCGCGCTACTTTTATTTGCAAGTGATCAAACACGACCATTACCTGTCAGAAGCCGATAACAACCGCATCAAGAGCCACAGAATCACACCCACCCGTGGATTGATTTTTGATCGCAATGGCACCTTGCTGGCTGAAAACAAAACCGCCTACCGCTTACAAGTCATTTCAGAAAAAGCCCCCGACTTTGTTCAACAACTGGACCAGCTGAAACAGTGGATTCAACTGAGTGAAGACAACATCAATGACATAAAAGCAACCGCCAAATACAACCCCGCCTTCAAACCCATCACCATCAAAGAACACTTGAATGAAGATGAGGTCGCTGCTTTTGCGGTCAACCAACACCGCTTCCCAGGCTTCCACATTGCACCTTACTTGGTCAGGCAGTACAACCACGCCGAAGTGATGTCACATGTCATTGGTTACGTCAGTAAAATCAACGCCGAAGAATACGCACAAAAAGACCAAAGCCGCTATGCTGCTGATGACTATGTGGGTAAATTGGGACTGGAAAAATACCACGAAGAAGACTTACATGGCACGCCGGGGATGTTGCGCACAGAAACCAATGCCCGTGGCCGCCAACTGAACCAAGAAGTGGCCGTGGCTCCCAGTCATGGCAAAACACTGCATTTGACCATCGACCTGCGGCTCCAGCAAGCCAGTTACGAAGCCTTTGGAGAAGAAACCGGTGCCGCCATCGCCGTCAACCCAAACAACGGCGAAATTTTGGCCATGGTTTCGAAACCCGGTTATGACATCAATCAATTCATTGCCGGTATCTCTCACCAAAATTACCAGGCCTTGCTACAATCACCTGACAAACCGCTGTTCAATCGCAGCATCAAAGGGGGTTATGAGCCAGGATCTACCATCAAACCATACATGGCTTTGGCAGGATTACACCACAAGCTGATCACACCAGAAACCACGATGTTTTCAACCGGCTCCTACCAATTGCCCAACCAAGAGCGCAAATACCATGATTGGAAACGGGGTGGTCATGGCAAGGTTGATTTGACCGATTCTTTGGCTGAGTCTGTCAATGTGTTTTTCTATGACTTGGCGGTCAAACTGGGCATCGATCGGATTGAGTCATTCCTGAAACCGTTCCAATTTGGCCAGTTAACAGGTTTGGATATTGCCGGTGAAAAACGCGGCATTTTGCCTTCTCGTCAATGGAAGAAAGCCAATCGCGACATGATATGGTTCCCTGGTGAAACCGTGATCACAGGCATTGGCCAAGGGTATTTTGTCATCACACCCGTGCAAATGGCCCAGGCACTGACCATCCTGGCTTCCAAGGGTAAAATCAACCCCATCCATTTGGTCAAGCGCGACATCAACACCGCTTATTTGCCCATGCAACTCAGTGAAGCGCATTGGCAGGCCGTTCATGAAGGCATGAGTGCCGTAATCAACGCCCCCAATGGCACCGCCAGGGCACTGGCTTCTGACAAATACCTGTTCGCGGGCAAATCAGGCACCTCCCAGGTGTTTGGAAAAAGTGAAGAAGACATCTACAAAAAGAACGAAGAGTTGCCCAAGCATTTGAGGAACCATGCTTTGTTCATCGCCTTTGCACCCGTTGAACAGCCCGAAATCGCCGTGGTGGTGGTCGCAGAACATGGCGCCAGTGGCACCAAGGCCGCGGCACCCATAGCCAAAAAGATCATGGATGCCTACATGCGCATTCATCACCCCGAATGGTGGGAGGCAACTGATGCGTAAACGCGGCATCAATGATTGGATCGACCCGTGGTTGCTGTTGTTGTTGCTGACACTCTTGGCCTATGGTTTGGTGGTGTTGTACAGTGCCGGTGGCCCCGTTTTGGTTGAGAGACAAGCGATCCGCATTTTGATGGGTTTGGTGGCGATGCTGGTGATCGCCCAAATCAGACCTGAGCGGTTTGAACAGTTCACGCCTTTGATTTTTGTTGGTTCGGTGGTGCTGCTGTTTGGCGTGTTGTTTTTTGGCATCACGGTCAAAGGGGCCAAACGATGGCTCGATTTGGGCATCAGCATCCAACCCTCAGAATTGTGCAAATTCACGGTGCCGATGATGGTGGCATGGATCATGCGTCATGCCGCGCTGCCTCCTGATTGGAAACATGTGTTCGGCTCCTTGTTGGTCATCGGCCTGTGCACTGGCCTCATTTACCAGCAACCCGATTTGGGCACCTCCATCCTGATTGCCCTTTCTGGATTGTTTGTCATTTATTTAGCGGGCATCTCTTGGAAACTGATCATTGGTGGCGGCATTTTGGCTGTCTTGGCATCACCTGTGGTGTGGCATTTCATGCATGAATACCAGAAGCAGCGGGTGTTGATGTTTTTGAACCCAGAATCCGATCCATTGAATCGCGGCTGGAACATCATCCAGTCCAAAATTGCCATTGGTTCCGGTGGCGTGAATGGCAAAGGCTGGCAACAAGGAAGCCAAACACAACTGGACTTTTTACCTGAACATTCCACTGATTTTATCCTGTCTGTGCTGTCCGAAGAATTCGGTTTCATCGGTGTTCTGGCCTTGTTCATTTTGTACACCTTGATCATCATGCGTTGCCTGTTCATCGCCGCTCAAGCAAAAAACACCTACAATCGATTGATTTGTGGGGCACTCACGCTGATTTTCTTTGTCTACATCACCATCAATGCGGGCATGATATCCGGCGTCTTCCCTGTGGTGGGCGTGCCCTTGCCATTGGTCAGCTATGGTGGTACTTCGGTACTTACATTATTGGCATCTTTTGGTATCATGATGTCAGTTCACACCCATAAGAAACTCATACAACAATGAAAAAAACGTTAATTTTCGCCCTGTTGGGCACGGCATGTCTCGGGCAAGCCAAAGTGGATCTGACACAAGTCGATCAATTCATCAACGACGTATCTAAGAAACACCAACTGGACCCCCAATGGGTTCGTCAAGTGGTCAGTCAAGCCAACCACCAACAAGGCATCATCGATGCCATGAACCGCCCCGCTGAAAAAACTTTGCGCTGGTTTGAATACCGAAAAATATTCATGACCGACAAAAGGGTCGGCGAAGGGGTCGAATTCTGGGACAAGCACCAAGCGGTGATATCAGAAGTGTCAGAAAAAACAGGTGTCTCGCCTGAATACATCGTTGCCATCATCGGGGTGGAAACTTTTTACGGCCGAATCAAGGGCAACCACAAAGTCTTGGACGCCCTGTACACATTGGCTTTTGACTACCCCAAGCGATCGAAATTTTTCACCAAAGAACTGGAACATTTCCTGCTTTTGGCTCAAGAGGATCACATCGATCCCTTGGCCGCTGAAGGCTCTTACGCCGGCGCCATGGGCTATGGTCAATTCATGCCATCTAGTTACCGCAGCTATGCCGTGGATTTCGAAAAAGACAACAAAATTGATTTGTTGAACAACCCACAAGATGCCATCGCTTCCGTGGCCAACTACCTGGCCAAACACGGTTGGGTCAAAGGGGGCAAAGTGGTCGAACCACTGTCCAAAGAGGCCATCAAAGACACCAAGAACAACCAACTCAAACCCCACCTCACTGATGATGCCGGTAGGTCATACACACAATTGGCCCTGAAAACCAGTGAGGCAGACACCCAACATTGGAAGGGCTTGAAAAACTTCTATGTGATTTCAAGATACAACCACTCCCATTTGTATGTCATGGCGGTACACCAAGTCGCTGAAGCCATCAAAGCCGCCCGGACCGAGGGCGAGTCATGACCCGCTTGGTCAGGGTTGTGTTGCTGATCAGTGTGGTGGTCTTGTCGGCCTGTGGCAAGAAAGTCCAGACCAAACCATGGCAACCCCGCTCTGAACCATTGAGCCAATACGGCAACCATTCGCCTTACCGGGTCAATGGCCGCATGTATCGGGTCAACAACAACCCCGCCGGTTTCAGCCAAAAAGGCAAAGCCTCGTGGTATGGCAAAAAATTCCATGGCCGCAAAACCTCAAATCAAGAAATCTTTGACATGTACAAATTAACGGCAGCGCACAAAACCTTGCCTTTGCCCAGCTATGTCGAAGTCACCCACTTGGGCAACGGCCGCTCTGTGGTGGTTCGCGTCAATGATCGAGGGCCATTTGTTGGAGA
Organism: Gammaproteobacteria bacterium; assembly: GCA_030426065.1. Taxonomy (GTDB): domain Bacteria; phylum Pseudomonadota; class Gammaproteobacteria; order Xanthomonadales; family Marinicellaceae; genus Marinicella. The sequence continues at coordinate 1,474 of JAUHZH010000159.1, read as the reverse complement.
CCGCATCATTGATTTGTCCTACGGTGCTGCCAAAGTCTTGGGAATGATCAACGAAGGCGTGGCCCCAGTCAAAATTGAAGTGGTCAAATCGCCGCAAAACCTGCAAACCAGCCCGATCAAACAAGGCTTGATGTACATTCAACTTGGCGCATTCTCTGACAACACGACAGCCTATAATTTGGCCAAAAAAGTGGGCAGCTTGCTTGGAATTGAAACTTTCGTCACCATATTAAGAACCCAATCGGGCCTGCTGCATCGTGTCAGGATAGGCCCTTTGGAATCCGAACACAAAATCCAGAACCTGATTGATAAAATCACCCAAAATGGCATCCATGGTGCCCAATTGGTTACAGAATGAACAACATGAAAAACATCCTCTTTACCATCTCTGCACTGATCTATAGCACTTTGGGAAACACCCAAACGCCGATCAGCGTGACCCCACAAGCCCCTCAAGTCAACGCCAACAGTTACATCCTGATGGACTTTCACTCAGGTCGTGTGTTGGCAGAAAGTAACAAAGACTTGACCGTTGACCCTGCCAGCATCCCCAAAATGATGACCGCCTATGTGGTTTTTTCAGAACTCAAAGCCGGCACCCTGTCACTCAACGATGAAGTGACCATCAGTGAAAAAGCATGGCGCACTGGCGGCTCCAAAATGTTCATTGAAGTGGACAAGCAAGTCTCCGTCGAAGATTTGATTTACGGCATGGTGATCCAGTCTGGCAACGATGCATGTGTTGCCCTGGCAGAACACATCGCTGGCAGTGAAGAAGTCTTTGCCAGCATGATGAATCAACACGCCCAAACGCTCGGAATGACCGGTTCTCATTTTGCCAATGCCACCGGTTTGCCTTCGGATGAACACAAAGTCACTGCCCGAGATGTGGCGATTTTGGGCCAAGCCATCATCCAAAAATTCCCTGAGTGGTACCCGATTTTTGCTGAAAAAGAGTTCACTTTCAACGACATCAAACAGCACAACCGCAACACCTTGTTGTGGCGCGATCCATCTGTTGATGGGTTCAAAACCGGCCACACCGAAGCCGCTGGCTATTGTTTGGCCACATCTGCTGTGCGCAATGGCATGCGCTTGATTAATGTGGTGATGGGCACCGATTCAGAAAAAGCGCGCGCCGACGAAACCCAAAAGCTGATCAACTACGGTTTCCGTTTCTTTGAAACGCACAAACTCTACCAAGCAGGTCAAGAACAGTTGAAGGCCGAAATTTGGAAAGGCGATGCCGAAGAAGTTTCGATCGGCCTCAAAGACGATTTGTTCATCACCATCCCGAAGGGCCAATACAAACAGCTGCAAGCCCACGTTGATTTACCTTCGGTATTGACCGCTCCGATTCCACAAGGAACACAATTGGGCAAGATGCGGGTTGAGCTGAATGGTGAATTGGTGGCTGAAGTGCCACTGGTTGCACTGGAAGAAGCCGTCAGTGGCGGTTGGTGGACCCGCACCA
>JAUHZH010000158.1 GCA_030426065.1 Gammaproteobacteria bacterium | reverse complement strand
GGCAATGAGTTGGAAGCTCGCGGCATGATTTACGCACCTGACTACGCGGTCAATGCCGGTGGTTTGATGAACGTTTCGATCGAACTGGAAGGATACAACCGCGAACGTGCGATGCGCATGACCCGCAACATTTACTACAACATCAAGCGCATATTTGACATTGCTGAGCGTGATGGCATTGCTTCTTGGGAAGCGGCTGACCGCATGGGTGAGGAGCGCATCGAAAAAATGGGTCGCGTTAAATTGCCATTCATGTGTCAACGCAACGTGAAATTCTCAGGTCGCACCAAAACCGGTAACAGCTGATGAACTACGATGTCGCATTGTCTGAAGACATGGAATTGTTGAGGGACACGGTTCGAAAGTTCACGGCAGAAGAAATTGCGCCACGAGCTGAACAGATTGATCATGACAACCTGTTTCCCGCTGACTTGTGGCAGAAGATGGGTGATCTGGGCTTGTTGGGCATGACCATTCCAGGTGAATACGGTGGCTCAGAAATGGGCTACCTGGCGCACCTGGTGGCGATGGAAGAAATTTCTCGCGGTTCGGCCTCAGTGGGCTTGTCTTATGGCGCCCACTCCAATTTGTGTGTCAATAATCTGTACAAGCACGCCAATGAAGCCCAACGCCAAAAGTACTTGCCCAAACTGTGTTCGGGCGAGTACGTCGGTGCTTTGGCCATGAGTGAACCGGGAGCCGGTTCTGATGTGGTGGGTTCGATGGCTTGTACTGCCGTAGAAGACGGCGATCACTGGGTGGCCAATGGCAACAAAATGTGGATCACCAATGGTCCTGATGCCGACGTGCTGATTGTCTACATGCGCACAGCTGGGAAAGAAGCCGGCTCCAAATGCATGACCGCCTTCCTGGTGGAAAAAGGCATGCCTGGTTTTTCAACCGCACAAAAACTGGATAAGTTCGGCATGCGTGGCTCCAACACCTGTGAGTTGGTGTTTGAAGATTGTCGCATCCCGAAAGAAAACGTATTGGGTCAAGTCAACGAAGGGGTCAAAATCCTGATGTCTGGTTTGAACACCGAACGGTTGGTGTTGTCTGGTGGACCGATTGGCATCATGCAAGCCGCTTTGGACAACGCCGTGCCTTATGTGGCTGAACGCAAGCAGTTTGGGCAAGACCTGGGGTCATTTGGTCTGATGCAAGCCAAAATTGGCGAAATGTACGCCAAAACCCAAGCATCGAAATACTTTGCTTACGGCATTGCCAAAGACTATGACCAAGGCGTTGAGTCACGTCTTGATCCTGCTGCTTGTTTGTACTTTGCTTCCACTTCGGCTGTTGACGTGGCTTTGGAGGCGATTCAAGCACTGGGCGGCAACGGTTACATCAACGAATACCCAACGGGTCGTTTGTTGCGAGACGCCAAATTGTATGACATCGGAGCGGGCACCAATGAAATTCGCCTGATGTTGATTGGTCGCGAACTGTATCGCGACGCCAAAGGATAAATAAAGAGGAAACCATGTCAGAGAACGTATATATTGTTTCAGCCAAACGCACCGCGATTGGTTCTTTCCAAGGTCAATTTGCCAACACACCTTCTCCCCAATTGGGTTCGGCGGCCATCAAGGCCACCATCGAACAAGCGGGCATTGATGGTGCCGATGTGCAAGAGGCTTTGATTGGTTGTGTGCTGCCTGCCGGTTTGGGTCAGGCGCCAGCAAGGCAAGCCGTTTTGGGTGCTGAGTTGCCACAATCGGTTCGCTGTACCACGGTCAATAAAGTGTGTGGCTCTGGCATGAAAACCGTGATGATGGGCCATGATGCCATCAAAGCTGGCAGTGCCGATGTGGTTTTGGCGGGTGGCATTGAGTCCATGACCATGGCGCCATATGTGCTGCCCAAAGCCCGTGGTGGCTACCGCATGGGCCATGCACAGATGTTAGACCACATGTTTTTCGATGGTTTGCAAAACCCCTATGATGGCAACATGATGGGCCATTTCGCGGAGCAATGCGCTGACAAGTACACTTTTTCCCGTGAAGCCCAAGATGCTTTCTCAGCAGAATCTGTGAAGCGGGCCATGGATGCCATGTCTTCAGGTGCATTCCAAGAGGAAATCACAGCCGTTGAGGTCAAACACCGCAGGGATGTGGTTGTGGTTGATCAGGATCAAGAGCCACCGACATGCAACATCGAAAAAATCCCCACTTTGCGACCTGCCTTCCGACGTGAAGGTGGCACAGTGACGGCGGCCAATGCCTCTAAAATTTCTGACGGTGCATCGATGACTTTGTTGGCCTCAGAGCAGTACGTCAATGACAAAGGTTTGAAACCGTTGGCCAAAATCGTTGGCCACCAACAACACGCGCATGCGCCAGAATGGTTCACCACGGCTCCCGTTGGCGCCATTCAGCAACTGCTTGAAAAAATCAATTGGTCAGTAGAAGATGTCGATTTGTGGGAAATCAATGAAGCCTTTGCAGTGGTCACCATGGCCGCGATGGAAGAGTTGAACATCGATCATGCCAAGGTCAATGTCCACGGCGGTGCCACGGCACTGGGTCACCCCATTGGCGCCTCTGGCAACCGCATTTTGGTGAGCTTGATTTATGCATTGAAACAACGTGGTTTGAAACGTGGTGTTGCCAGCTTGTGTATCGGTGGCGGCGAAGCGACGGCCATCGCCATTGAACTGGTTTAAAAGTCATGAAAATCATCAAAACATCCATTGATGCCACTTCAGCTGAATTCAGCCAGAACCACGCCTTCATGCAAGGCTTGGTGGATGATTTGCAAAAGGAGCTGAAGCAAACGGCCTTAGGCGGTTCTGAAAAGTCTCGTCAAAAACACACCTCGCGCGGCAAACTGTTGGTGCGTGATCGGATTGAATTGTTGTTGGATGCGGGCAGCCCATTTTTGGAAATTGCGCCGATGGCAGCGCACGGGATGTATGACAATGCAGCACCGGCTGCAGGTGTGGTTGCCGGTATCGGCATTGTTCATGGTCAACCCGTGATTGTGGTGGCCAATGACGCCACCGTCAAAGGCGGCACCTACTTCCCGATGACGGTCAAAAAACACCTGCGTGCGCAAGAAGTGGCGTTGGAGAACAACCTCCCATGTGTCTATTTGGTGGATTCAGGCGGTGCTTTCTTGCCTTTGCAAGATGAAGTCTTTCCTGACCGCGAACATTTTGGCCGAATTTTTTACAATCAGGCCCAATTGTCCTCTAAAAACATTCCGCAAATCGCAGTGGTGATGGGCTCTTGTACCGCTGGTGGCGCTTATGTGCCAGCCATGTGTGACGAAGCCATCATCGTCAAAGAGCAGGGCACCATTTTCTTGGGTGGCCCACCTTTGGTGAAAGCCGCGACCGGTGAGGAAGTGGATGCCGAATCATTGGGTGGTGCGGAAGTCCATTCAAGCCAATCAGGTGTGACCGATCATTTTGCTGAAAACGACGAGCATGCCTTGCAGATGGTGCGCAATTCATTGCGCTTTTTGAACCGTCCAAAACACCTATGGCTGACACAACAGGAGCCCAAAGCCCCTTTGTACCCCAGTTCAGATTTGTACGGTATCATCCCACAAACCACACGGATTCCATACGACGTCCGTGAAATCATTGCACGGATTGTTGATGGTTCAGAGTTTCAAGAATTCAAAGCCAAATACGGCACCACTTTGGTGTGTGGCTTTGCTCACATCCATGGATTCCCTGTGGGCATCGTTGCCAACAACGGCATCTTGTTCGCAGAATCGGCTTTGAAAGGCGCCCATTTCGTCGAACTGTGTAACCAGCGAAAAATCCCCTTGGTGTTTTTGCAAAACATCACTGGGTTCATGGTCGGTCAGAAATACGAAAATGCAGGCATAGCCAAAGACGGTGCCAAAATGGTGACTGCTGTGGCCTGTGCCCAAGTGCCCAAATTCACTGTTGTGATAGGTGGATCATTTGGGGCTGGAAACTACGCCATGAATGGACGAGCATACCAAGGGCGTTTCATGTGGATGTGGCCCAATGCCAGGATTTCTGTCATGGGCGGAGATCAAGCTGCATCAGTTTTGACCACCATCAAGCAAGACGGCATGGACAAAGCCGGTCAAACATGGGACAGCGATGACAAGCAGTCGTTTTACGACAAGATCAAAGGCCAGTATGATGACCAAGGTCACCCCTATTACTCGACGGCCCGATTGTGGGATGATGGCGTGATTGATCCCGCCGACACCCGCAGGGTTTTGGCATTGGCGATTGAAGCCAGCACCCATGCCGAAGTGGATGACGTCAAATACGGCGTGTTCCGAATGTAAGTCCAAAAAAAAGAGAATAATATGAGCAATTACAGCACCATAACCCTGGACAAAAACGATGGCATCGCCACCGTGACCATGAATCGACCGGAAATCCACAACGCCTTCAATGAAGTGATGATTGCGGATTTGACGGCGTGTTTTGAAGCTTTGCATGAAGACAAAACCATTTCCATCATCATCTTGCAGTCAGCTGGCGAATCCTTTTCTGCCGGTGCCGACATCAATTGGATGAAGTCCATGGTCAATGCCACGCAAGATGAAAACAAGGCCGATTCGGAGCGATTGGCGAAGTTGTTGCGCACCATCAACTTCAACAGCAAAGCCACAATTGCCAAAGTCCAAGGTTTGGCCTTGGGTGGTGGCGTCGGTTTGGTGTGCTGTTGTGACATTGTGGTCGCCAGTGAAGGGGCTAAGTTTGGATTAACAGAAGCGAAATTGGGTTTGGTTCCAGCGGTGATTTCACCATACGTGGTGGATGCCATGGGTACACGCCATGCCAGAAGGTATTTCCAAAGTGCTGAAATCTTTGGTGCAGAAACTGCCCACCGTTTGGGTGTGGTTTCGGAACTGTGTCAATCGGATGCACTTGATGATGTGGTGGCCAAACAAGTTAAATTCCTCAAATCAACCGGCCCTTATGCCAAGGAAATTGGCAAAAAGCTGGTGATGAGTGTGGTGGGTCGGACCATGCCTCAACAAAAGCAACTGGACGAATACACCACACAAGTGATTGCCGCTGTCAGGGTTTCAGCGGAAGGTCAAAAGGGATTGAATGCCTTCCTCAACAAGGAAAAGCCCAACTGGTGATTGTATGGTTAAGCTGGCCTGAACTTAAATTCGGGCCAGTTTATACCAATTCCTACCAAACTTCTTTTCTTCTTCCCAAGTCCCTTTCGGCCCAGGCCGCCCTCTCTTGTAAGTAATTCACCTTGCTCTTGACTCGCTCGCAACGACGAAGCAACCTCATAGCTGTAGAATCAAAGGATTACTTTTTTTAGACTTTAATGCAATCGTCCCTTTTTACATGCCTGTTCCATGTACAGTATGGTCACAAGTAAACGCACAAGTACAAATTCAGGTTTTCAACACAAGGCACCCACACAAAAAGTAATCCGATTGATAAAAAAAGCGAACGCTCGATTGAAAAATGTGACGCAGGCGTTAAAATAAGGTCATTATCCCATTAAAAAAGCGTTACATAATGACCAAAAAAAGCTTACCTTATTTGATTGCTTTGGCACTCAATCCGTTGCATGTTGCTTGGGCTCAGGAAGAGCAAAAGGACGAAGAGACCGAACGGCCCAGTTGGTCCACGGGCATGCCAGAACGACAAAAAACACCGCCCACTGACTTGGCTAAACCCACATTGGATACCGACTTAGACACCGAAATGGAACTCGATATGAGTGAGTTCGGTTTGAAGCGCGAACCCATTCCTGCACCAAAGCCGGAACCAGAACCTGAACCTGAACCAGAACCAGAACCAGAACCTGAACCAGAACCAGAACCTGAACCAGAACCAGAACCTGAACCAGAACCAGAACCAGAACCAGAACCAGAACCTGAGCCGGAACCTGAGCCAGAACCTGAGCCGGAACCTGAGCCAGAAC
>JAUHZH010000157.1 GCA_030426065.1 Gammaproteobacteria bacterium | reverse complement strand
CTTGTCCCAGCTCACTTTCAAAACGAACCACCCAACCTTGTTGCTGACACAACCAGTCAACGATGGCCAAGCCCAAACCAAAACCTTTGGATTCACTGAACTCATCGGCACGGTAAAAAGGTTGAAAGACTTTTTCTAATTGTTCTTTTGACATGCCAATCCCTTGGTCTTTAACCACGATTTGGTTTGTCCCAATGGTCACCCAAACGGTGCTTTCCGGTTCACTGTAGCAAAAGGCATTGCGAATCAAGTTGCCAATGATGATTTGGAAAATCTGCTCGGGCACGGAAGCGACCAACTCATGATTGAATTGCTCGACCACCTGAATCCGTTTATCGCTGAAAGCAAAAGTCACATCATCGATGACTTGTTTGACCACTGGGTTCAAGACCATGGGTGTTAATTTGACCTTGCTGTTTTGTTCCCTAGACAACAGCAACAGCGATTCAATCAAGTCGCTCATGTCATCAATCACAGGCTCCATGCGATTGATGATTTTGTGTGACTTTTCATCCAAAGGTTGCTGTTTCAATGATGCCAATGACACTTTAAAAACCGACAAGGGCGTCCTTAATTCATGACTGGCATAACGTGAAAAGTTGCGTTCCCTTTCTACAAATTCCGCAATCCGTTCAGAAAATGTTTCGAAGGTATCAATCAATGAACGGACCTCCAAATTGCCTTGGTCACCCAGGTCTGAGAAATCGATGGCAGCCAAGCCTTTTTTAGAAATTTTGATTTGCTCGATTTTCTTCACCACTTTCAGCAGCGGAGACACGGCACGTCTGGCCAAGAAGAACGAAATGAACGCGGGTAAATAAATAACCAAAAGCACCAGCACCAGTGGTGCGATACCAAAATAGAGCGCCAGCTTCGACACCTGCGCTTCTTCAAAAACCAAATACAAGGTTCGATTGAACTTTTCAGTGCGGTACACAATCGGGGCTTTTTCATTCAAGCCCACCCTTTGAAAATCACTTTCCATGCCCAACAGTTGTTCAGGAAAGTTGGTAGTTCCCTGCTCGAAGTAACCGGTCAGGTTCATGGTTTTGGGCAAGGGAAAATCAGGGTTCTGCTCATACTCTGCCCAGAAAAAAGCCGCTTCTCCGTTCAACGCCTCCCTGATCAAAACATTTTCAACCACTTTGGCAGCACCAAACACGCCTGCCACAGTGACCAGACTGATCAAAAACAAGTGAATCAGCAAAGCCTTGATCAATCGTGAAAGTGTACCTTTGGCATTCATGCGGCCATTTGATCCTCTATGTGCGATTTGGGTTTGGTGTACAAATGGTGTGCCACATGCCATTGTTGCCCTTGTTGGTAACCAAACAATTCAGCACAAGACATGAAAAAGATGCGCCACCTTTGAAACCACAGTCGAGCGTCTTCACCGTAAATGGTTTGGAACAAGGTCATGATTTCAGCTTTGTTCTTGTCCATGTTCTCCAACCAGTGGTTGGACGTTTTTTCATAATGCTGCCCATTGACCACCCATCGCCTTTGTGGCTGGAGCGGTCCTTGAAAATGCAGAAACGTGTCAAAAGCGGGCATTTGCCCACCAGTAAAAAAATATTTGCCCATCCAGTTATCATCCCCTTCAGTATCAAAAGGATACATCAGAAAGCGGTGACAGAACACATGAAAAAACAATTTTCCTTCCGGTTTGAGCCAGTCATTGATGCGCAAGAACAATTGCTGGTAGTTTCGGACATGTTCAAACATTTCGACAGAAACCACCCGATCATACTGTTGGCTGGGACTGAAAACGTTGATGTCACAGGTGATGACTTGGATGTTATTGAGACTTCGCAACCTGGCCTGTTCCATGATGTATGCCTTTTGAGAAGCTGAATTGGACACCGCCGTGATTCGGGCATCTGAAAACGTCTCCGCCATGAACAAAGTCAACGAGCCCCAACCACACCCCAACTCGAGGATGGATTGTCCATTCTTCAGTTGGGCGCGACTCAGATACAAGGTCAGCATCTGGTGCTCAGCTTCTGTCAGCGTTTCATTGCCTTGATACAAGCACGATGAATACTTCTTGTGTTGACCCAGAACCAAGCTGTAAAAGCTGGCAGGTATTTCATAATGTTGCGCGTTGGCCTCATCGGTTGCCATGGCGACTGGGGAATCGGCCACCTCATCCAAAAAAGCTTGGTACCGCTCATGACTGCTTTCGATGGCGTGGGCTTGCTCTTCTTTGAGTCGTACTTTGAGCAAGTGACGAATCCCCATCCTGACCACCCAATCAGGCAGCAAGCCTTGTTCAATCCAATTTAAAATATGTTTCATTTTGTTCTCCACAGAAAGAAAGGCGAAGTGCGTCGCTGATAGGCCCGATAAGCCTCACCTCGATGTAACAAGGCTTGTTGCTCAGCAAAGGGTATGCCAGTGAGTTTAAGTAAAAACACCAGCATCAGAACCACCACACCAATGGCGCCGAAAAAATAGGGGCTGCCAATCAGTGCCAGGGGATAGACCCACCAGTGCAGCCATTCGAAAAAGTAATTGGGGTGTCTGGAATAACGCCACAAACCCACATCACAAACCATGTTCTTGAATGCAGGGTTTTGTTTGAACCGATGCAATTGTTGGTCTGCAACACTGACACCAAGCAGACACAACAAGCCCCACACCATCACAGGCATGGCATGCCAAAGTGACAATTCAGGTGCCAACATCAGCCACAATCCAGGCAACACAAACAAAACACTCAAGCCAGCTTGAGCCAAAAAGAACAGGGCAAATTTCAGTTGCGTGTTCTGATGCCAATGACGCCGCAAGTGTCGGTATCGGCTGTCTTCGTGACTTGCTTCGATGCGTTTGAACAAATGAAAGCTCAACCTCAAATTCCACAAGATGGGGAAACACAGAACCAACATGGCATTGACCCAATGCGGGCGCAGCGACCACAGCAAATAGATGGCCATCAGGACCATTGAAAAGGACCATGCCAGATCCACCGCATCGGCGTTGTTGTGTTTGCGTTGCCACAACCATGCCAGTGCTTGTGTGGCGACAGCCACAGCGAACAATGTGGGCCAAGAAAAATCATTCATGATGCCAACTCCTTGCCAGTCCCTTGAAGTGCAATACGGCTGTACAATTGTCGCATCATCACGACCATCACACCCCAGCAAACAATGATCAATATTGAAGCCATCACCGGTTGTACTACATCAACCGCGCCCCATTTGGCTGCGGTCATGTAAGTCACAGGAACCAAGCACAACCAGCACAAAACGGGAACCAGCCCAGCGGCCATCAACCAACGGTTTGACAACCTGATAGTCAAACCCAAACCGTGCCAAAGGCACAAAATCCACACAGGAACACCCAATACAGAAAGGTGGCTGCTGTGTTTCAACAAACCCAAAGATGACATCAAAAACTCAAAACTCCAACCGAAAATCAAAGCAAAAAGGGACAGCACCATGGTCTGTTCAGGGCTTTTTTTGGCAAGCACACTGTGGCTGAATAACAGCGCCCACACAAAAACCGTCGGTAGCCAATGACCTGAAACCGCACCCATCACTGCAACCGGCCACAGCAGCATGAAGAGCATGAAGTTGATCACTGTGTGCTTGGAGATCATGTCAAGGCCAGTAAAGATGACTTTCGATTTTCAGGAGCAGACAACAAAACATGCACCACACTGATGCAGCGTGCTTGAAAGCCACCGATGCAGTAATCAAAATAAAACCGCCACATTCTTTGGAAATAATCATCATAGCCCATGGCTTTCACTTCCGATGATTGACTGACAAAACGTTGTTTCCAATCCTTTAATGTGCGGGCATAGCTGTCACCAAAATCTTCCAAATGAATGGCTTTCAAGTGGCTGTTTTTGGCCATTGAAGACAAGATCACTGATACAGAGGGAATGAAACTGCCAGGGAAAATGTGTTTTTTAATGAAGTCCACACTTCGCAATGCCTGTTGATACCGAGCATCTTCTATGGTGATGGCTTGAATCAACGCCAAACCATCGGGCTTCAGTAAACGCCCCAACTGTCCGCTGTATTGATCTAGGTATTGATGTCCAACGGCCTCAATCATTTCAATCGAGACCAGCTTGTCATATTGGCCGGTCAAATCACGGTAATCTTCTTTCAACAAGGTGATTTGGCCTGTCAATCCCATGGCTTGGACTTTGGCTTTGGCCAATTGGTATTGCTCTTCACTGATGGTGGTTGTGGTCACGCGACAGCCGTAATGGACGGCGGCATAAATGGCCAACCCTCCCCAACCTGTGCCGATTTCAAGTAAATGATCCTCTGGTTTTAAATCAAGTTTGTTACAGACCACACGCAATTTGCGTTCACTCGCCACCTCCAAAGTGTCATCTGCATCAGTATACATGGCAGACGAATACATCATGTGTGGATCCAGGAACAAACGAAACAACTCATTCCCCAAATCATAATGATCGGCGATGTTTTTCTCACTGCCACGGCGGCTGTTTTTATTGAAATGGTGTATGCCTTTGGCCACCCAATTCATCAACCAAGCAGCCCCACCTTCCATGCCATCTGTGACCGCGCGGTTGATGGCGAACAATTCAGTTACCAGGGCTGGATCGGGACTGTCCCAATCTCCATGGGCGTAGGATTCAGCAGCGCCAACACTGCCCTTGAATGCCAAGTCAAAATAGAATGAACCACTGATGACTTCAATGGTGGCCTGCAAACGGGCGGATGATTGGCCGAATTGATGTCGCTCATCACCGTCAATCAAGGTCAGGTGACCAGCGGTGATTTGAGCAAAATGTTGCAGCACTTTGCCTTTGATGAACTGTGTCCATCTCGTTGCGAATTGGTTGCTTGTGTTCATTGTGTCACTGTTGTTCATTTGCTTTCTCTTTGTGTGTTGGGGTGGTCATGGATGGGCGTTCTTTTGAGCCACAAAATCCATGCCTGCCAATAAATCGCCAGCCACATCTTCAGTGATTGGCCGGGAAACTTGTTCTTTTGATGAGATGAATCAGAGCGGCACCATTCTGTGTTCAACAGCACACTCATGATCGGCTGTTGTGATTTGATTAATTTCATCACCACACCAAACCCTTGTCCATCTAAAGTGAATTGCCAGTCATAGGAGATCGACATCTCTGCGAAAGGGGAAATGTGGAACTGTTTATCAAATGTGAAACGCCACTGAGTTTGGCTGGGATCAGCAATGGGGTGGCAATAAAGGTGTTTTTCTTTCCAAGGCGTGTTATTGATTTCAGACACAATGGCCTTGATCTCATCACCTTGATAACAAAAATAGAAACTCACCGAATTGAATTCAAAACCCAAGAACCTGGGGTGCGTCATCAAATAAAAACGATCACAGCCTTCAATGCCCTCTGAGCGCAAATGGGCTTCCAGCTTGTTTTTGATGGACCCTTTGTTGGCTCGGTCCACATAATCTGTGTCATGGATGCTGTTCAGTCCCCAACGGTTGTGCCTTCTGAAACGACCTTGACCCGTCCACTTTTCCATGGCATTCAGGTCCAATACATGCCAAAACATGTCGTACCTGAACACATGCCGAAGGGGGCTTCGCCGGGCATGGGTGATTTGACCTTTGAGGATCCCCGTCTTCATGCTGCACGCTGCCGTTTCTGAACATCTGAAAGCAGCTTTTGTGCTGCCCTCACGCCACTCAAAGCACCGTCTTCATGGAACCCCCAGCCAAGGTAAGCACCACAATACAAAGTGCGACGCTGCCCCTGCATGGCCTGGATCTGCTTTTGTGCCAGCAAAGTGTTTCGGTTGTAAACCGGATGATGATATGTTCTGGAAAGCAGAATTTTGCTGTTGTTGATGTATTCATGCTGATTCAGGCTGACGATCACAGGTGTTGAAGTGGGTAAGGACTGCAGCAGGTTCATGTAGTAA
>JAUHZH010000156.1 GCA_030426065.1 Gammaproteobacteria bacterium | reverse complement strand
TGCGTTGTCATCCTTGAAAAGGAAGTCCATTCCCTGCGAATGACGCCTTGTATAGGGCAGTTTCACAGTCCGCTGATAGCCCAGCCAAGTACAGGACACTACACTAGATCATGTTTGTTTCTAAACCACCCCAATCAGTCCATTTTCTGTGGATGTTGTGCTATAATCCGACGCCTTTTAAAACACAGAAGATTTCCCCATGAAAATTCTTGTCGCTATCAAACGCGTTGTAGATTACAACGTCCGCGTTCAGGTCAAGCCAGACGGCTCTGGTGTGGCCACAGACGGCGTTAAAATGAGCATCAATCCTTTCGATGAAATTGCCATCGAAGAAGCCTTGAGAATCAAGGAAAAAGGACTGGCTGATGAAGTGGTTGTGGTCACCATCGGAAGCAACGACAGCCAACAACAATTGAGAACGGCCATGGCCATGGGTGCCGATCGTTCGATTTTGGTGGAATCAGGCGAAGCCATCCAACCTTTGCATGCCGCTCAAGTGTTATTGAAAGTGATTGAAGCCGAACAACCGGGTTTGGTCATCATGGGCAAACAAGCCATTGACGACGACAACAACCAAACGCCACAAATGCTGGCGACCTTGTGGAACCGACCACAAGCCACATTCGTTTCTGAACTGCAGTTTGATGGCAACAACATCAAAGCAACTCGCGAAGTCGATGCCGGTTTGCAGACCATCGAAGTGGAAATGCCTGCTGTGATTTCAACTGACTTGCGATTGAATGAGCCCCGTTTCGTGAAATTGCCAGACATCATGAAAGCCAAGAAAAAACCATTGGATGTGCAAGCCATTGGTGATTTGGTCAGCGACCCACAAGGAGCCGCGATTGAAGTATTGAGTTACGAGCCACCCCAACCTCGCCAAAAAGGCATCATGGTTGAGTCTGTGGATGAATTGGTTAACGTATTGAAAGAAAAAGGATTGGTATCATGAGCGCAGTATTGATTGTCGCCGAGCACAACGGCAATGCATTGAACCAAAGCACCGCCAAAGTATTGACAGCTGCCAAACAACTCGGTGCTGACAAAATCGACGTGGTGTTGTTCTCAGGCAACAGCGAATTGGCCAGCCAAATCGCTTATGAAGGCGTGAACCAAGTGTTCGCGGTCAACTGTTCAGGTGACCACGACCAATTGGCCGCCTCGATTGCACCCACCATCGCTGAAATGGGCAAAGGCTACCAATACGTTTGGGGTCCTTCAACCACGTTCGGTAAAGACGTGATGCCTCGGGTTGCTGCCCTCTTGGGTGTCAACCAAATTTCTGACATCATGGAAGTGATCGACGCCGAAACATTCAAACGCCCGATTTATGCAGGCAATGCCGTGATCACTGTCAAAACCGCTGCGGCTCACAATGTTGCTACGGTCAGAACCGCTTCTTTTGCAGCCGATAAAACTTCTGGCGCTGCTGAAGTGGTGAACTCTGATTTGGCCACGGCAGCATCGCACACCCGCTTTGTCGAATTGGCCTCAGGCAATTCAGACCGTCCTGACCTACAAACCGCTGCCAAGGTGATTTCTGGTGGTCGTGGCGTGGGCTCAGAAGAAAACTTCAAGATCGTTTACGACTTGGCCGACAAAATGGGCGCGGCCGTTGGCGCATCTCGTGCAGCCGTTGACGCTGGCTTTGTACCCAACGACATGCAAGTCGGCCAAACAGGTAAAATCATTTCACCTGACCTGTACATGTGCTTCGGCATCTCGGGTGCGATTCAACATTTAACCGGCATCAAAGATGCTGGCACCATTGTTGCCATCAACAAAGACGGCGATGCCCCCATTTTTGAAGTGGCAGACATCGGCCTGACTGGCGACTTATTCACCATTATTCCTGAACTGATGGAAAAATTATAACAAAACCTTTAATTGGTTCTGAGCAATTGATAAAAAGAATTTAAAAAGCACCAGGCAAGGCGAAAAATGCAATCTAATAAGCCGTTATTAGTCAGTTTTTCAACGCAGCATGGTGCTGTTTAAAACTTTTTATCTTTGTTCACGAATCAAGCAAAGGTTTTCATGAGGTATTACTATGGATTTCTTAAAAGAACTGGGTCTTAAAGACGTAAATTACGGCACCTGTACCGATCACAACGAATGGTCAACTGATGACTCAGCGGGCTTGATTGAATCACACAACCCCGCCACAGGCGAGCTGTTGGGCAAAGTGGTTTCAGCATCAGAAGCTGACTATGAAAACGTCATCACCAAAGCACAAGAAGTGTTCAAAGAATGGCGCAAAGTCCCCGGTCCACAGCGCGGTGAAGCCGTGCGTTTGGTCGGTGAAGCCTTGCGCAAACACAAAGACGCTTTGGGCTCATTGGTCGCTGCTGAAATGGGCAAAATCAAATCAGAAGGTGACGGCGAAGTTCAAGAAATGATCGACATGGCTGATTTTGCCGTTGGTCAAGCGCGCATGATGTATGGCAACACCATGCATTCTGAACGCCCAGGACACCGCATGTACGACCAGTGGCACCCACTCGGTGTGGTTGGCATCATTTCAGCATTCAACTTCCCAGTGGCCGTTTGGTCTTGGAATGCATTCATTGCCGCCATTTGTGGCAACGTTTCTGTTTGGAAACCCAGCCAGAAAGTACCCTTGTGTTCAATCGCAGTACAAAACATCTGCAACGCCGCATTGCAAGACGCTGGCTTCCCACCGATCTTCTTGCTGTTCAATGACAACAGCAACGAATTGGCCAAGAAATTCGTTGATGACAAGCGCGTCAATCTGGTTTCTTTCACTGGTTCAACTGAAGTCGGCAAACAAGTCGGCGTCCAAGTGGCCAAGCGCATGGGCCGTTCTTTGCTGGAATTGGGCGGTAACAACGCCTTGATCGTTGATAAGTCAGCTGATTTGAAATTGGCCGTACCTGCCATCGTGTTCGGTGCAGTAGGCACCGCTGGCCAACGTTGCACCACCACCCGCCGTTTGTTTGTTCACGAAGACATCGCTGAAGAACTGACTGAAAAAGTGGTCAACGCTTACAAACAAGTACCGATTGGTAACCCGCTGGACACCAGCACTTTGATGGGCCCATTGATCGACGAAACTTCGGTCAACAACTACCTCAGCGCCGTGGCCAAAGCCAAAGCCGCAGGCGGTGAAGTCTTGACCGGTGGCAACAAAGTCGATGGCCCTGGTCATTTTGTTGAACCTTGTGTGATCAAAGCCCAAGCCGATTGGGATGTGGTCAAAACCGAAACTTTCGCACCCATTTTGTACGTCATGACCTTCAGCGATTTGGAAGAAGTGATTGAACAGCAGAACGACGTGGCCCACGGCCTGTCTTCAGCCATCTTCACCAACGACCTGCGTCAGGCAGAACAATTCCTGTCACCAGCCGGTTCTGACTGCGGTATCGCCAACGTCAACATCGGCACCTCAGGTGCAGAAATCGGTGGCGCTTTCGGCGGTGAGAAAGAAACTGGTGGCGGACGCGAAGCCGGATCAGATGCATGGAAAGCCTACATGCGCCGCCAAACCAACACCATCAACTACTCCACCGAGTTACCGTTGGCACAAGGGATTAAATTCGACATCTGATTTTAGACATCGAATTCGTTATACCGGGGGCGACCACATCGCCCCCAACCCATCACACAAAAACCATTAGTTTCATGAAAAAAATCAACGTTCTGGCCACTGTATTCGCACTGTTGTTTCTGATTTTTTTCACTCAGCTGGTTTCAGCACAAAACAGTTACTCAATCCGATCCATCAAAACAGGTGCTCAAGTCAGCAATGAATTGATTGTAAAAGACACTGTTAGCAACAAAACACTTCAAACTGTGAAGTTACCCCAATCCTATAAACGGACGGGTCTTCTGTACCAAACTCAAGGATCCAAGTACTTGGTTTTTTATTACAAGTCGGATGTTTTCAAAGCACACCTGAATTTCATTGACACCATCAACCATGAAATCATCAGCAAGACAGACATCAATCCTATCAATGTGGCCTTTGACGAAATGAAAAGAACTTCACATTGGTTCACTTCATTCAGCAATGACCGCAAAGAGTTCCTGATTTCCACTGGCAAAGGCAGAAAACTGAAACTCCTCAGCATCGACATGAAAACCGGAACAGTGAAAAAGTCATACAAACTAGGTTATGGCGACACCAAGCTGCTCCAATCCCACGATGGCCGTTTTATTTGGGCTGAGAAAATCAACTTGCGAAACAAACCCATCAAAATCATAGATGCGAGAACACTGACAGAATTGAACAGCATAGCTGTAGATTCAAGATTTTTAGAAATCCAGAACATTGACCACCTGCTTTTTCTGCAACATAAAATTAAATTAAAAAAGAACAGCACCACTGAAACACATCAAATCATTGTGTTTGATTTGTTAAAAAACAAAACCATCTACAAATTCAACAGCTCATACCCGACTGTTATTGTGAACACCCAAATCAAATCAGAAGGCATATATCTGTTGGGCAGAAGCTTTGGTCGAAAAAAACATTTGATGTTTCATAAAATCGATGCCGACCAAAACATCACCGACGCTTCACCAACAACCATTGACTTCAAACCTTCTTCAGCCACTGTGGCTTATCTCGATGAAGGATTGACGTTGTTTGCCACCGGCGACAAACAAGTCATGAAAATGAGCGTGAACGATTTGTCTAAACACACCATCATTGACATCCCTGATCAATCCGACAATGCCATCATCAATCAAAGTGGTGACAAAATGTATTACACCCAAACCAATGGATCCAAAGTGGGTTTGGTTGATTTCACCAAAGGTGAATTCATTGGAGCTGACTCATCAGGTCGTGGTGAAACAAAAGTAGGACAGTTTGTAGCCAGTTTCTTGACCATGGGGCTGACCGCGCCCACTGGAATCGCCATTCTCCCTACCCATGGTTTGAAGTTTTCTAAAAACATCCTGATGTTGTCCAGCAATGAAAAGTGGCTTTTTGCCCTGAACCTGAAAACAGATGACGTCACCGTGTTCAATGCCGAAAACTTGTCCAGCAAACACACCATCAAAACAGGCAAACGGTCATTTCAAATGATTCAAGGAACATCAACCCCAGATCAACCTGTCGTCATCCTGAGTCACCAAATGGCTTCATTCTTCAGCCCTGATTCCGGCCAATTAATCAAACAAATTCGATTTAACAAAGTCATCAATATCAGCGACACAGCGATGACCGTTTCAAATAACGGAAAAACTAAACGCATATCACTTGTGAACTAATTTCAAGACAATCCAAATGGGTTGAGTGTTTCAACCGCATTGTAGGGAGGTAACGGAGAACCATCGCTGTACGTGCCACGTTCTTTGAATTCCATTCTCAAGTTGGACATCATGCTGTCAGGGTTGTCTGAATAAAAATCAATTTCACAGCAGTCTTTGAATTTTAATTTCAGAAAAAAAGGCACAGAATCTGGCCGGTCAAACACTTTGATTTCAAAATCAATGACCAACTGCATAGAAACATACACCCCATCCTCAGGACGCCAATCACCTTTCCAAAAATCAAGCCGGTGAATTTCCGCGTTGTTGAATGATGGCCATTGACCATCGATCACGGCAAGCTGTACATTTTTAATGTGAACCAAAGGGTCAAACTTCATTTCTATTATTCCATGAACTTATTCAAAAGTAACGAACCCCTTTCTTCATCACCATGCTCAGCTTCTTCAAAGCTTCAATGTCTTCCAATGGATCTGCTGATGTCGCAATCAAATCGGCTCGCAGGCCCACTTTGATTTCGCCTCGGTCTTTCAAACCCAACAAATCGGCGCTGTTGATGGTGGCGGTTTGGATGGCAGCGGCTGCAGTCATGCCTCGGTTAACCAAGGCTTTGAGCTCATGGGCATTTTCTCCGTGAGGAATCAATGGCGCATCGGTTCCCA
>JAUHZH010000155.1 GCA_030426065.1 Gammaproteobacteria bacterium | reverse complement strand
AAGTCTCGATGGTCAACACATTGGACTTGGTAGACCGCATCAACGCCTACATCGATGACAAGAACCAGCAAATAGCTGACATGGGGATTCAATTGGTGTTGGCAGATGACCAAACCATCCAAACCCGCAACGCGCTTTCGATCATGCAAACCAATGCCACTTTGGGCCTGATCTTGGTGATGGTGGTTTGCTGGTTGTTTTTGGGATTTAAAATCGCTTTCTTTGTCACTTTGGGCATAGCATTCTCCATCACCGGCACCTTGTGGGTGCTGAACATGACCGGCAACACCCTGAACGTTTCTGTCCTTTTGGGCATTGTGATTGTTTTGGGCATGTTGGTCGATGATGCCGTGGTGGTGGTTGAGGCGGTGTATTACCGCATGCAGCGGGGTGCCAAGGCGCTGGATGCGGCCTTGGATGCTTTGCGTGAAGTGGGTGCACCGGTAACAGCGGGTGTGCTGACGACCATGGCGGCTTTCCTGCCTTTGATGCTGTTACCGGGCATTTTGGGTAAATTCATGTTTGTCATCCCATTTGTGGTGACCCTTGGCTTGGCGATCAGTTTGATTGAAGCCTTCTGGATTTTGCCGGCCCATGTGATTGGCAGCGCAGAGAAAAAGGCCCACCCCAAACCGCCTAAGACCCGCAGCCGATTCAACCCATTCAAACACATCGCTGCCGGATGGGCAAAGCTTTGGTCACCGATCAAAACGGGCCTGCAAAAAGGAGAGGCTGCCACTGGCCGTTGGCGCTTCAGTTGGACCCGGAAGTTGCGCACGAAATACACCCAGTGGTTGTGTTTTCTGATGCGCAGGCCTTACATCATCATTGTTTTTGGTATCGCCTGCTTCATCGGTGCGGTGGGCATCATGCAAACGGGCAAAGTCAAAAGTGAATTTTTTACTTTCGACCCATTCCGATTGTTTTATGTCAATGTCGATATGCCATCCAACACGCCTTTGGAAAAAACTTTGGCACAAACAGAATTGGTTGAATCGCGATTGAGAACCTTTGTTGAAGACCATGAAATCAGGGCCATCACATCGCTGGCTGGCATCAAGTTCACTGAGTTAGAAATCCTTTTTGGTGATCAATACGGCCAGATTCAGGTTTCCATGATGCCCAAGGTGGGCGACATGCGATCGGTTCATGATCTGGTGGAAACGATGCGCGAAACCTTGGTCAACACACCGGGAGATGCGGTCATTTCATTTTTAGAAATTTCCGGCGGTCCACCGGCAGGCAAACCGGTCAGTGTCAAAGTTCGCAGTGATGATTTTGAGGAATTGCGTGCGGCAGCCGATGCGGTCAAGTCCATTGTTGAAAACACCGAAGGGTCTCGAGATGTGGTGGACAACGACGTCCCTGGGCGGTCAGAGTTGGTGTTGAAACTGAATCACCAAAACATCCGCAACTTGGGTCTGGACCCTGGCACCGTATCGCGGTTGTTGCGCCTGCATTTGGACGGCGAGATCGTCGCCTTGATGCGCGATGAGGGTGAAAAAGTGGAATTGCGTGTTCGGGCACAAAAGCGCAACTTACAAGCCATCGATGCCATCATGGATGATCCTGTGGCATTGCCTGATGGTCGGATGACCACCTTTTCAAACCTGTTCACCTTGGAAACAGGGAAAGGCCGAAGCACCATCCGCCATTACAACTTGCGCCGTGCCATCACGATAGAAGCAGAGATCAATCCCGAACTGACGAACACCCAGAAGATCAACGCCGACATTGTGGCGGCCTGGGCTGACATTCGATCCCAGTTCCCCAACACCGACCTGGATTTTTCCGGCGAATTGGATGATGTGGAAGAATCTTTGGGTGCCATGGGTGCTTTGTTCGTGCTGGGATTGGGTTTGATTTATTTGATTCTCGCGACTCAAATGCGCAGTTATTTCCAGCCGTTCTTGATCATGGTCACGGTGCCGATGGCATTCACGGGTGTGGTGTTTGGATTGTTTGCCACCAACAACCCACTGAGCCTGTACACCTTGTATGGCATCATTGCCTTGACCGGCATCGCCGTCAATGGCGCCATCGTTTTGATTGACGCGGCCAATGAACGCATCAAGCAAGGAAAAAGGCCACTGTTGGCCACAGTTTACGCTGCCAGGCGGCGGGTGGTGCCCATCATCATGACCACCACAACCACCATCGCGGGCTTGTTTTCATTGGCAGCTGGTTTGGGTGGTAAATCCTTGCTGTGGGGGCCGGTGGCTTCATCGATTGTGTTCGGTTTGGCTTTTTCGTCTTTGTTGACCCTGTTCATGATTCCTGTGCTGTACCGCCAGTTCATGAAGCACCATAATGGGGGGTGAGGTGGCTTAGCCATGAGGAACGGAGAAATCGGCAAGGCATGGCGCACAAGCGCACCATGCCTTCTAGGTCAGAAGTGCCAATTTAAATTGAGTTGAAGGTAATCAGACTGGCTGAAGCCATACCCTGGGTCTTGTGGCTCAAAGCCGCTGAATAAACGCAGCCTGAGTTCAGCCGTCATGTGGTCGTTCACCCGCGTTTCCGCTTCGATGTTAAAAAACTGGCTGCCATTGTCTAAATCATGGCTCATACCGGCCAAAAGACTGCTGTCATTGTTGTCATTCAGGGCGTATCGAACAGCCATGAACACGTCATTGTCAGACAGAACCGGTGTCGATCTGTCATCGAACTGGTATTCAAACAGCACACCCAAGTCGGCATCGCTGGATTTGAACTGGTACCATGTGTATTCGAAGCCTCCCACCATGGCCCAGAACTGATCATGCTTGCTGTCACGGTACAAAGTCTCCAGCTTCCACAACCACGCATCCTGTGTGTACTGAAGGTCGATGCCCAGCTGAGACATTTGTATGTAGTGCGGCTGTAGCTTGCCATTGCTTGTTTGTATCAACAAAGGGTCTCTCTGTGTGCCATCAAACACACTCAAACCCAAATCAACATCTCCCCAGTAATGTGAATACCTGAAAGCCCAATCCAGGTGGTTTTGCTCGTCGCTGGATTCATAACTGGCTGCATCGATCACATCCTGCCCCAAGCCCAAACGGGCGTGGCGGTCAGGAAATGTCCTTTCTCTGAAATGGGGCAGCAAAAAAAATTGCAGCTGGCCCCATGATTGTTGTTTGCTGATGTGAAGCATGGCTTGGCCCAGTTTGTCTTCCTGGTCAATGTCTTCGACCCAATCGGTTTGATTGATGACATCGACCAAATGCACCGATTCGGTGACCCCCCAAAACACTTTGTTGATACCCACGGTGGTGGTCCAGCTGTCATTTCGGGCAGACCAATACAATTCACGGATGTCGCCATGGGTGCGCCCAGGGTCTTGTTCATCCCAACGTGCAAAACCGACAAAACTGAACCGGTGTTTTCTGTCTTTTGAACGCCATTTGGCTTCGGGTTGGATGAAAACAGATGCGGCTGTGTCATGGTCTTGTGCAGGTGTCAAAGCATCTTGCATAAAGCCGCGAAATGACAAGCCTGTGCTGGCGTTGAATGAAACGGGTTCTGACGAAGCCATGCCGACTGAACCCATCAACATGGCCATGGCCCATACCAATGAATGGGGGCGGCACCTGTGTGTTGCTCGCCCCTGTTTGAATGATGACATAGAATTCATGATGTACTCGGAATGGTTCACCTCAATTCGGTCAAACGACCTTTGACAAAATCTTGATCAGACAGGCCCAGTTTGAATGTGAACTTGTCATAGATGAGTTCGGTTGACTTGCCGTTGGTGTGGTTAGACATGGACAGGTGGTGGCTTCGCCAAATGCCGTCGTATTCTCGATAGTCAGTCAACATCAAAGTTTTCAACAAAGCATCGCGTCGATCGTAATAGTCCACTTGGCGCAATTGATGGTGTGTTTGATCGATGAAAGCCACTTGGCGCGTGTAACCGGAATGTTCATAACGCGGCCTCCGTTCGACCACATCACAGGTGAATTCGCCACAGGTTGCTTCACGAAGCCAGAGGTAGCTGTATTTATTCAATTCAGTGGAGGTGAAATCTTCGAAGGCAAATTCAGAGCCAACAAAAGGGCCAGATTTGTTCTTTGAAGAGATGCGCTTCACGCGCTTTAAGGCTGGGAGGTACAGCCATTGATTGTCTGGTTTTAAGATTTGTGCATGTGACAACAAGGCAGTGCCTTCCACGTCATTGGGTGTGTTGAACAGCACCATTGACTTGTCACCCAGGTTTTCGTCTTGAACTTCCAGGGTGGTGAATGTCATTGACCGTTGACTTTCTTGACCAGATGCATTCTTTAACAGCATGGTGACTGTCACTTCGGAATCACCAAAGCCGTGGTCAGATCGGTCAGATCTGGCTGATATTTCATGACCTTTGTTGGCCGCTTCATCACCTTGGTCTGCCAAACTGGCCATGGGGCAAGCCATCAAGAACAGCAGGCCTGCTGTGGCCACGGGTTTCAATTTATTCATTTGAGTTTCTCCTTTTCGTGCAGTTTGTTTGCGGTCAAAAAAGACCAGTAATGCGGGTAACAATAAAAAGTCCAAAACCAAGGCCAACACAATGGCGATGGCCGTCAACATGCCCATGTCAAAATTCACTTTGAATGCCGAAGTGGTCAACACCAAAAAACCCGCCGTTAAGATCACGGTGTTGACCAAAATGGCGACACCCACATTGCGGTAGGCGTATTTGACTGATGCCACTGCATCCAATCCTTTTTCATTGCGTGCCCTGACGTATTTGGACAAAAAGTGAACGGTGTCATCGACAATGATGCCCAGCGAAATCGATGCCACAGTGGCGACAGAAAAGCCCACTTCGCCCACCAGAAGGGCCCAGGTGCCGAACGTGGTCAAGATGGGCAGGCCATTGGGAACCAGACTCAACAGGCCCAAACGCCAATTCATCAGTGAAAGCATCAATATCCATGAAATCAATGCAATGGCACCGATGGTGCCACCAATCATGTTGAATACATTGCGTTCTGCGATGTAGGTGAACATCACTTGGGCACTGGTTGGAACCGTGGATTGCATGTAATCAGGTAAGTTGTTTTGGATCCATTGCTGAACGTCCTCCAGCATGGCTTTGGTTTCTGCGGTTGATGAGTTGGCCAATGTGGCGGTGACACGGGTGGCTGATTTGTCGATGTTGACCCGGTCATTCAAGTCCAAACCATAGGGCAAAGACATTTCATACAAAAGCAGGTATTGTGCGGCCAAGGCTTGATCATCCGGAATGGCATAATACGCGCCATCATCACCATGCATGTTTTTGTTCAGCCTTTTGATGATTTCAGAAAAAGTATAGACGTGTTGGACCCGATCCAAGCCACGCAAATACGCAGCAAACTGCTCCAAATGCATCAAATATTCAGGGTCTGCAATTTGGTTGGGGCCTTTGGCTGGCAGAGAAAATTCAATTGGGTAAATGCCAAAATGTTGCACCACTTCATCGGTGTCAGTTCTGAACTCGATGCGTTCATCGAAATATTCGGTCCATTGGTCATTGAGCTCAATCTTGGGGATGAATGAAATGATGGCAACCGTGGATAAACCAACCGCAATGATCAATGGTTTGGCATACTTGGCCACCCACTCACCCAAGCGGTCCATCAACAAAGCGCCTTTTTGCTCACCTTGCTTGACCTGAAAAGGCATCATGTCAATCAATGCGGGTAACAGGGTTAATGACAAGACCCAGGCCGACAAGATGCCCATGGCAGTGATGTTGCCTAAATGCCAAAACGGTGGCGAATCTGAAAAATTCAGTGCCAGAAAACCCACGATGGTGGTCAACGATGTGATCGAAACGGGCAGAAAGTTCACCCGAACGGCTTCAATGATGGCAGCCCTTTTGGCCATACCGTCTCGCATGAACCCCTTCAAAGAAATCAAAATGTGCAATGAATCAGCAATGGCCAAAGTCAAGATGATGGTGGGTGCTGATCCTGCAATGGGCGTCAA
>JAUHZH010000154.1 GCA_030426065.1 Gammaproteobacteria bacterium | reverse complement strand
GCAGCTCCAGGTATTTCCAAATAAAAAACACCATAGCCCAAAGAAAAAAACTGGCCAACCAATTTTGACTCACCCACCCTGTAACCACGGCCAGCAGCAAAAATATCAGTCCTGCTATTTTGTCTTCTCGCCAATCGTTATTGGACACAGCCACCAATCCTCATTCAAAACCCCTATCTTAACGCAAGCTCCTGATTTATGACCGTTGAATTTAACCTTGAAACAACAATTCATCACTTCTGTCACATTTGTCATAATAATGAAACATATGTCACTTAAAATTCACGCTTTTGTCATTTTGGGTAAACACATGAAAAAATCAGTACTCCTTATATTCGTGCTTTTCAGCACCTCCTTCGCTTCGGCGTCAGACGATGCCGCCGCTGAGCTGGCCGCGTTAAAATCACAGTTAAAAATGCTCACCGAACGTTTGGCTGTATTGGAAGCCAAACAAGAGCAGACCGCCACCGCAGTGACCGAGGCCACCACTCAAGTGACTGAGCAACAAACCAAGGCAAACAAAGAAGACTGGACCTCTCGCATCTCGCTGTCTGGTGATTTACGCGATCGCATGGAATACATTGACGAGCGAGGCAAAGACGTCCGTACCCGCAATCGTGTACGTGCCAGATTGGGCATAAAAGCGAAAGTCAATGACCGCTTGAATGTCGGCATCCAATTGGCCTCCGGCAGCGATGACCCCACCTCTACCAACCAAACTTTAGACGGCTCTTTTTCCACCAAAGGCATCAATTTGGATTTGGCCTACTTTGATTGGAATCTGACTGATTCGCTGTCATTGATTGGCGGAAAAATGAAAAACCCTGTTCACAAAGCCGGTAAAACCCCTTTGATTTGGGACGGCGATTTGAACCCAGAAGGCGCGGCATTCAAATACAGCAACCAAGGTTGGGAAGCCACTGCTTTTGTCTTTTCAGTGGACGAAAAGAGCGGTGATGACGACACCTTATTGACGGGTGCACAGGTTTTGAAATCGTTTGGTGACACAGGTTTTCAAGCCAGCTTGGGTTATTATGATTACTTGAAATTGAAAGGCAACACACCTTTCATTGACGGCAAAGCCAGGGGCAACACTTTAGATGCCAATGGTCGCATAGCCAATGATTTCAATATGGTAGAAGCCTCAGCTGAATATGGCACCACATGGTTGGACCACCCTTTGAACTTGTTTGCAACTTATGTAGAAAACACCGCAGCTGATGACGAAAATCAAGGTTATGCCTTGGGAGTCAATTGGGGCAAGGTCAAGAACAGGGGCTCATGGAGCGTTGGTTATTCGTACTTAGACTTGGAAGCCGATGCCGTTTATGCCTTGTTCAATGATTCAGATTTTGCCGGTGGTGAAACCAACTCGAAAGGTCACATCTTGAAAGCCGGGTATGGCTTGAACAAGAACATGTCTTTCGGTTTGACATACATTGCCTCTGAACAAGATCAAAACAAAGCAAACCAAGTGCCTTATGACCGTTTACAACTGGATTTGAAATTCAAATTCAAGTGATCACCCTTTTTCAAAGGACAAAAAAAGGCCTCATTCTTGAGGCCTTTTTTTTGTTCTGGTATTTCCTCTCATCAGCTGAACAGCGTTTTCAGGATAAAGAAGAACACGATTGAAAGTGATGCGCCTGCAGGGATGGTAATCACCCAAGAGGCGAAGATGTTCCTGACCACGCTCAAGTCAATGGCAGACAAGCCACGGGCCATGCCCACACCCAACACCGCACCCACCAAGGTTTGCGTGGTTGAAATCGGCATACCGGTTCCTGACGCCACCACAATGGTGGTTGAAGCAGCCAATTCAGCAGCAAAACCACGAGAGGGTGTCAAGTGGGTGATTTTTTGTCCTACGGTGCGAATCACTCGGACACCGAATGTGGCCAGTCCAATCACAATCCCGATGCCACCCAAAAGCAGAATCCAAGTCTCAATGCCTGCTTTGGCAGCCACCACGCCGGTTTTTGCAGTAGAAACAACCGCAGCCAGTGGGCCAATCGCATTGGCCACATCATTGGAACCGTGGGCAAAGGCCAATCCACTGGCTGTGATAACCATCAACACACCAAACACTTTTTCAACGGTGTGGAAATGGAAGTCTTTCTCTTTTTCTTTGTCGACTTTGATTTTTGACACAAAAAAGGCACCAATGATGGCGACGATGACACCAGAGATGGCGGCATACACATAGGCCTCCACATCGGTGAGGTCCATTCCCACGTGCTTCAACCCTTTTTTGATGGTCACCAAGGTCAATATGAACGCCGTGATGAACATGTAAATGGGCACGTAGCGTTTGGCCAGCTCCACAGGATTTTTTTGCTTCAAAATCAAGTGATGAACGGTTTGGAAAATCAGAAAAGCCAGGATGCCCGCAATCAAAGGCGTGACAATCCATGACAATACGATGTCACCCACTTTACCCCATTTGATGGCTTCTGTTCCGATTCCGACGGCGGCAAAACCCACCACAGCACCAACAATGGAGTGTGTCGTCGATACCGGCCATCCACGCTGAGAAGCGATCAACAGCCACAAACCTGCCGCCAACAAGGCAGACAACATGCCGTAAATCAACAGCTCGGGATTGCCCGAAACGGCGCTGGCATCAATGATGCCTTTGCGGATGGTGGAAGTCACCTCTCCACCGGCCAAAACGGCACCAGAAAACTCAAAAACGGCGGCAATGATGATCGCTTGTTTGATGGTGATGGCTTTCGATCCCACCGAAGTGGCCATTGCGTTCGCGACGTCATTGGCGCCGATGCCCCACGCCATGAATGCGCCAAAAATGCCGGCCAGAATGATGTATGTCAGTTGATAATCCATTTCTATCTCCTTTACTTAGCCAACAACAATTCTAAACGGCGACCAATCCGTTCAGCCATGTCAGCGACATCAGCCACCAAATCAATCAATCGATACAAAAACATGACCTCAATCGGGTTCATTTCTAACTCCATGGCAAACAAATCTTCTTGCAAACTGGCTTGCATGACGTCGGTTTCGGTTTCAATTTTGTCCAATTTGGCGATCAGTTTTTCCACCACTTTGACTTCAGCACCCCTGAATCCGGTTTCATACAATTCATCCAATTCATCGACACTTTGTTTGGCTTTTAAAGCCGCATCGACACTGCGTTTGGCAAAATTGAGGAATGCTTCATACATCGACTCAGGCACTTGCATTTTGCGGCGCAGCACCAAGGCAGAAATCTCCTTACTCAAATTAGCCACTTTGTCTTGAACCAGGACCAACTCCAGCAAATCTTGCCTGGGCACCGGCATGAAGAGGCTTTTGGGCAAATTGGAGCGGATTTTGAGCTTCATTTCGTCGGCATCATTTTCCAATGACCTGATGTCCATGTGTATGGACTTCACTTTGTCCCAATCATTCAGGTGAGCGGCTTTGAACAGTTCGGGCAAAAGCACCGCTGCTTCACAAGCCGTTTTGATGTGTTCTTGTAAAGGCGCCACAGGAGAACGTGACAACATGTCCGAAATCAGACTTCCCATAGTATTTGACCTGGTTTAAAACGGCACCATTATAAGAGACGACCGGCACAAAGCGGGCAAAAAACCGCTTCACCGTCACAAAACCTTAACTTGACTGTCATTTTCTCTTGAGGCCACTGTCATATGATGGCGCTGTTTCGTCACATTCACAGCCATGTTCGATTTACAAAACAACATCCAACAACATTACCCAGAAGTGGCACCCAAACTGGAAAAATTTCAGTTTGTCATCAAAGCGCTGGAGAAGTTGCTTCATTTGGATGAGATCAATGCCTTCATTGAAGAGAACAAACACTTAAAAAATTTTGCTTTTTTGGACGCAATACTGAAGCATTTTGACTTCCACTATAAAATCAGCAACTCCGACTTAAAAAAAATTCCAGCCGAAGGCAGGGTCATCTTGGTTGCCAACCACCCCGTGGGTTCATTGGACGGTTTGGCTTTGTTGCGCATGGTTTATGACATCCGTCCTGACGTCAAAATCATTGCCACCCCTTTGTTGACCGACATTGAACCATTGGAACACCTGTTGTTACCCATTGACAACATCAGCAAAAAAACCTGCCACAAAAGCAACCTCAACAACATCCACAAGGCATTGAATGATGAGCAAGCCGTGATCATTTTTCCAGCAGGCGAAGTGTCACGAATCACACCGAAAGGCGTCAAAGATGGCCAATGGAAAACGGGCTTCCTTCGCATGGCAGCTTGCACCCAATCGCCGATTTTACCCGTCCATGTGGATTGCAGGAATTCTGTCAGTTTCTATGCCGCTTCCACCTTGTACAAACCCTTGGGGACGATGATGTTGATCCACGAGATGTTCAAGCAAAAAAGCAACACCGTGGAATTCAAAACAGGTTATCCCATCGAACCCAAGGCGTGGCAATCACTGAAACTGAGCAAAAAGAAAACCGCTGCCAAATTCAGAAAACACTTGTTTGGTTTGAGGAAAAACAAAAGCCAGTTCAACACCACGGCCACCATAGCACACCCCATTCAAGCGCGTCGATTGCACCAGGAGATCAAACAACTGGAAAAAATCGGCAGCACCCATGATGGCATGAGCATTTATTTGATGCCTTATGCACCTGACTCACTGGTGATGCAAGAAATCGGTCGCTTGCGTGAGTTGGCATTTCGCATGGTCAATGAAGGGACGGGGCAACACATGGACCTGGACGCATTCGATACCAGATACCAGCATTTGGTGCTTTGGAATGAAAAAGAGCTCGAGGTGGTGGGTTCCTACCGAATGGGACTGTGTGGCGACATCGTCAGGAACCATGGTTTGGCAGGTTTATACACGTCCACTTTGTACGACATTGACAGCGACTTTGAACACATCGCCGACCAAACCCTGGAACTGGGTCGGAGCTTTGTTCAGCCCAAATACTGGGGTTTGCGCGGCTTGGAATACCTTTGGTATGGCATCGGAGCTGTGATTCGCAAACACCCGGAAATCAAATACCTCTTTGGCGCTGTTTCGATCCCAGGAGATTACCCAGATCAATTGCTCAAGGAGATGGTCAGCCATTATGCCAGCCATTACCCCAAACCACCTTCTGCACCCATGATGCGGCCCAAAAACCCGTTCGAGTACCCACTTTCAGAAGGCGAAACCGACAAAAAAGAAGCTTTCAAAAAGTTGCTGCAAGACATCAACGCAGCCGGGATGACGTTGCCTGTGCTGTATAAACAATACACCGACCTGTGTCAGCCTGGCGGCGTTGGGTTTGTCGATTTCGCCACAGACCCAGACTTCAATGGCTGCATTGATGGCTTGATTTGGTTGGAGCTTGATCAAATGAAGCCCAGCAAAATGAAGCGTTATATTGGCATCGAATAAACCACGATGCCAAAACCCGCTGAACATGGGTTTTTGACCTGTTAACTGTTGGGCCTTCTCGACTCAATTGACAGGGTCTGCTTCACCACCGCTGTCTTGGGTTTGTGGTTTTCATAAAACCACATGGCACCACCTATCATTGACAAATTCAAAAAAGCGAATGCGGTTAAAGCCACCTTTTGACGCCAGTCTATGGTGTTGCTTCGATCCTTGACACAATCGATGCGCCAACGGTGAGGGCAGTTGTCCTCCATCCTTTCTATTTGTTTGACCAATCGCCTGACACTGACTTTGCCTTGCCTCAATGCTCGCGCCATGTGCTGGCTTCGGTAATCGCCGTCGTTCAATAAGCGATGGTGGTCGGTTGGATGCGGTAAGGCGTCGTGTAACCGTGTGATCAAATCAATCCAGTTTTTTTGGTTCATGTCAATCTCCAGTTTTGGGCTCACTGTAATCAAACAAGGTGGCATTCATGTTTCATGGGGATGAACAATATTTGACAGGCAAACCGAAATGCATTGGTTTACAATGGACAACCATTCTCAATACCCAAGCGCATGACATGGTCTGAACGCACAGATGCATCGAATTTTGAACGCAATGTGGCTTT
>JAUHZH010000153.1 GCA_030426065.1 Gammaproteobacteria bacterium | reverse complement strand
CCGCCAATCCTTCTAAAACAGCCACAATTGGGGCACCGATGGGTGCCGTTTTAGGCTTGAAGCTGACCACCAAACTGGCAATAAACGCACTAATAAAACCGAAACCAATCAGACCCCAAGCCATTGATGGGTTGGTGACAGCAAAGTTCCAACTGAACGCACCCACAGCAACCACAATCATCAACAAAAGGCCTGTTTTATTGATGGTGCCGTTGACGGTCATGCGTTGACTGTCATCGACAATCATTTCATCCACAGGGCCCAAGCTCATGCTTTGTGATTCAAATTGTTTCATGGCCGGGTTTGATGACTTCAAATCTCTCATGTTTTTTCTCATTAAGTTTAGCTAAAGTTCATGGGCGCAACCAAGCACCCGCACACAGTCATTATATGTTGATTGCTTGAAAAATCTCAAGGTTAATTGGACGGACAAGCTTTGGCTGATCTTTCCTGTAACCACTGCTCTTTTTGAACGTTATTGTTGAAAATACTGCTTGGCTTGTAGCATCACTTGCTCGAAAGCCTGATGATTGCCCTGATGAATCATGTCAGTCAAGCGCAACACCGTGTCTGACAAAGCATTCAATGTGGTCGGGCTGTAGTGATTGAGCTTTTGAATCTCAAAATACAAACTGGGATTTTCATTGGACACTTTTTGCGCGATGTCCAACTGGGCATCAAAAGTGGTGCTGGACAATTTGGCCAAATGAGCGGCTGCCTCGCCCGATTCGGCCAGCACCGTCATGAAAGCGATGTTCAGCACATGCGACAAACCAAGCACATAGGCAATGAGGCGGTCATGGTCTTCAAACTTCATGTCGATGCGTTCTGCCATGGTCGGATCGAACAGTTGTTTAACGGCCGTGACCGCTTCTTTATTGCCCATTTCAATGAAAATGACATGCTTCCCTGACAACAATTGGGCATCGGGTCCGAACATGGGATGGATCGACACCACCGGGACACCGGCATCGGCCAATTGCCGCAATGGCCTTCTCAGCGGACTTTTGATTGAACTGATGTCGAGCACCACACCAGATGGTTTGATTTCAGACAAGTGACTGAGTACCTCTGCGCTTTTCTGAATCGGGGTGGCGACGATGATGAAATCATATTCCCAGTCACAAGTAGACAAATCCGGTACAAAACCCACTGGCGGATGATCGGTTGGCAAGTCATGGATGAACACATCGAAATTCTGTGTCCTCAAAAACTGGGCAAACCATTGCCCCATTTTTCCCAGGCCACCAATGATCAAAGCCTTTTTGTTGTGGCCGAAGGTGGACTGAGACACTTTTTGGGTTTCTTGCTTGCCCAAAGAGGTTTCAATAACCAGTTCGAACACCTGTTGTATGATCTTTTGATCTAAACCTTTGGCCGCTGCCTGGGCCAAAACACCGTCCATAACTTCTTTTTCACGTCGATAGTCTCTTGTTGGCTTGTTGATGTGTTTTTTTGTTTGGCCAATTTGAGCGACATGCGCCTGCCTTTGGGCAATCAAATCAACAATTCCTGCATCAATTTCATCCAGTTTTCTGCGCAACAGTTCAAGATTTTTCTTTTCCATGATTGAATGTCAGTAAAATTCGATGTAGATTGTTACAGCATAAGAGTTTATTATCAACTGCATTTTATAAGAGGTGAAAATCATGAAAAAACTACTGTTAACCATCGCGGCCTTGACATTGTCTACAGCCGTTGTCGCCAAAGACCGTCCTGTTGTGGCCGTTTTGGATTTCACAAATTCAACACAGGCACACTGGTGGCGTGCTGACGTTGGCCGAGAATTGGGCGGCATGTTGGCCAATGAATTGGTTTCAACGGGTGCTTTCAAAGTCGTCGAGCGACAAAAACTCGATTCTGTATTGGGTGAGCAAGACCTTGGCGCATCAGGTCGTGTATCCAAATCATCGGCAGCCAAAATGGGTAAAGTCACGGGTGCACAGTACCTGGTTACCGGCAAAGTGGCGGCTTATGAAGAAAACACATCCGGTACCGGTGGTGGATTCGGATTCAAAGGCGTTTCACTGGGTGGAAAGAGCAGCAAAGCCTATTTGGCCATTGACTTGCGCGTGGTCAACTCAACCACCGGTGAAGTGGAATACGTTCGCACCATCGAAGGCACATCCAAAGGTGGTGGTTTGAATGTAGGCTTCTCCAAGAGGGGTTTTGGCGGCTCTTTGGGGCATCACAAAAAAACACCTGCCGGCAAAGCCATCCGAGCGGCCTTGATCGAAGCCACAGACTATTTGGCATGTGTGATGTATGACCAAGATTCTTGCATGAAAGAATACCGAGATAAAGAACGCAAACGTCGCAAAAAATCCAAATCTTCTCTGGATTTAGACTGATAATTTAAGCACAATTTATCTGATAAAAAGCCGGATTCAAGCCGGCTTTTTTTATTGCACCACTTTCATCAAACTGTTACACTGATGTTTAAGATAACTAGCTAAACTACTGAAAAGGAGGAATTCCTAATGAAGAAAGCACTTTTGGCGGCCAGCTTGGTCTGCGCTGCAGGTATGGCTTCTGCCTATGAATATGACAAGCGTTTCATGTTGTCTCCCAGCATCGATTTTCATGCGCTGGACGGTGGAAAACAATTGGAATCGGACATTGGTTTTGGACTGGCTTTGGGCAAATTTGTCAGTGACAACTGGAGTATCGACTTTGAATTCGATACAGCAAGTTTTGATGCAGAAGTCGGAAACGGAGACGTTGATCAATACGGATTGGGCGTGATGGCCAGATACCATTGGGGTGAACCAGGTTCCTTGAGACCTTACTTTGGTTTCGGTATCGGTTACATCGACCATGATGCCAGTGGCGATTATGCCGGCATGGATTCCAGTGGTGCCATGGGCCAATTGGCTTTGGGTGTGCGCAAGAAGGTTTCTGAGCGCATTGGATTCCAAACACAAATCAAATACCGCATGGACGGTGATGACAGCATCGGCAACAACAACAGTTACGATGATTACATTTTCAGTATTGGCCTGAACATCGCTTTGGGCGCCAACCCAGTGGCGGAAGAATCTGAGGACTTGGTTGAACCAAGTGTTGTGGATTCAGACGGTGACGGTGTCAGTGATCCAGATGACCGCTGCCCCAACACCCCAGCTGGTGCTGCTGTCGACATGTACGGCTGCGAACTGGATTCTGATGGTGATGGTGTGGTTGACTCCAAAGACGAATGTCCAGGCACACGTGCCGGTGCAGTGGTTGATGAAGTCGGCTGTGAAGTGGAAGTCGTGATTGAGTTGCAAGGTGTTCACTTTGACTTCGACAAAGCGTCATTGAAAGATGAGTCTTTTGCGATTTTGGATGCCGCAGTATCAACTTTGAGCGAGCATGGCAAAATTGCTGTTGAAGTGGCCGGTCACACAGACTCTATTGGTTCAGAAAGCTACAACCAAGATTTGTCTGAGCGCCGCGCTGCTGTGGTCAAAGAATACTTGGTCAGCAAAGGCATTTCAGCCGATCGTTTGACTTCTAAAGGTTATGGCGAGTCCAGTCCTGTGGCTGACAACAGCACAGACGAAGGTCGCGCACAAAACCGCAGAACCGAATTGATCATTCAAGACTGATCCGTCTCACTGAGGTGAAAACAAAGCCCGGACTGGTTCCGGGCTTTTTTTGTGCCCGCCATAATTTAGGGTGGCGTGGACGCCAGCCATTGATTTCGCCATTGGGTTGGAATGACAGTGTCAGCTGCCCCAATTGTTGTGTATCAAATACAGGGACCGCATAACGGCTCAACACCTCGGCATTGGGGTGGTTGAAAGGGTTGTGTTGACCTGACGCATTGACCACCCACTTGGGATTCACTGCAGTAATGAACGGTTCTGTGGATGATGTTTTGCTGCCATGGTGTGGTATCAGCATCACATCGCTGGCCAATTCAGTGGCATGTTGACTGACCAAACGGTATTCCACAGCCGCCTCAATGTCTCCCGTGAGTAACAAACTGCCGAATTGACTTTGGATTCGTACCACACAAGAGGACTCATTCTTTAAATAGGGATCCAGGTTGTATGGGCTTAAAACTTCAAAAGAGACACCATCCCATTGCCAAGATACACCCCGCACACAGGGGGTTTGATTGACTTCACTGCCATAGACCTGATCCACGGGCATGTCTTGTTGTAACGCTTGCCAGCCACCGGCATGGTCATTGTCTCTGTGTGACAACACCACCGCATCCAGCGCATCCACACCTGAACGTTTGAGCGAAGGCACAACAACAGCATCTGCCCAATTGAATCCAGAGGGTGACTGTGCACCCACATCGTAAAGCACATCATGGTGTGCGGTTTGGATCCAAACCGACAAGCCCTGCCCGACATCAAACAATTGGACATACATCTCACCTGGTTGTGGTCTTTGAGTCACCGGCCACAATGCAGGCACCAACCAAAACACACAAACCCACCGTTGTGGCCACACTTTTGGCAACAACAAACCCAACAAACCAACACACAGTAATGGCCACTGCCACCACTGAGAAACCACCACATCCCAGCGCCACCCTTGAGATTCTGCGAACAAGCTCAGCCAAAACTCAAACCCATCCACCAGCCACAGCAAAACTTGCCACAAGAATTCAGGCGACCAACCCAGCATGCCTTGGCAAACAAGCAACAAAAACAACAACGGCACCATCAGCACACTGACCAGGGGGATGGCCAAAGCATTGACAAACGGCGTTGCCCATTGGATTGAACCATGCAGCAACAACTGGAATGGCAGCAG
The DNA here is from genome assembly GCA_030426065.1 of Gammaproteobacteria bacterium. Lineage (GTDB taxonomy): Bacteria > Pseudomonadota > Gammaproteobacteria > Xanthomonadales > Marinicellaceae > Marinicella. The sequence goes on along the minus strand of JAUHZH010000153.1, from coordinate 1,240 downwards.
TCCCACCATCAATCCCGCTTGAGCTTTGATGAATGCGGTCGTTTTGGACAGTGGTTCCCGACCTTGGAACAACAGCAACAAGATCACCACTGCACCAAAAGACAAGGCCATCCCAGTATCCAAAATGGCCAATGGATCAAAGAACAACAGCACCAACAAGCTCGCCCACCAGACATCCCAAGACCAAGCTTGTCTTTTGCGCACCCTGAACAACAAAAAAACACTGAGCATGGTCAAAGCCCGAACCGTGGGCACAGCCAATCCAGCCATCAAAGCGTATGCCGCCGCCAGTGACCAGGCCATCACCGCTTGTACATGGGGTCGTGGGCATCGGCGCAAAGGCGGTATCAACAAAAACAACAGCCAACCGAAGGCATGGCCCCAAGCCGCCATCATGCCTATGTGCAAACCTGAAATGGCCACCAAGTGGGCGGTGCCTGTGGCTTGGAATGTTTGGTAATCACTTTGATCAAAACCTGATTTGTCCCCCACAGACAAGGCCTTCAACAGCGCCTTGTGGCGCTCATTCTTGATGCGTCCATCCATCCACGCCGCAACCTGAGCTCGCCAGCGATGGATGTGGTGCATGGGATGCCAAGTCTCGGTACTCACAGAAGTCCAAGTTTTCAAAGTAGCCAGGCCATCAATGCCTTGTCGAAACAACCAGCGCTCCCGATCGAAACCATGCCGATTCAATGTGCCATGGGGTGGTTTGATGTCCAATGTGACAGACAAAGTTTCCCCACTTTGCCACGCCGCAGGCATTTGGTACCAATTCACCAGCCATTTTTGGCCCGTTTGAAGGTCTTTGGCCCGGAACTGCTGCCTTTGAGGTTGGCTCTTGATCAAGCCTTGTATTTGAATGGTGGTTTGGTGGGATTTGAGGACCGCTCCCACCTGTGAATCTTGTTGTTGCTGTACAGCCAAAAGCACCCATGCCAAGCCAAAGAACAGACCCAACAACCAAGCTTTGATGGGCTTGTGGTCAATGACAAGATAAGTGAAAGCAAAAGCCATCAACGACAGCCCTGCCCAAGTCCAATCGGGCAAGAGCCACACCAGCAGCATGCCAAAAACCAGTCCCTTGGTTTGTATCAATCGCTGTGGTATGGGTGCAAATCTCCGTGCTTCAATTCGTAAATTTTATCCATCTGCTGGGCCATGGTCATGTCATGGGTGACCAAAATCAAGGCCGTGTTGTGTTGGTCATTCAAGTCCAAGAACAAATCCATCACCACCG
>JAUHZH010000468.1 GCA_030426065.1 Gammaproteobacteria bacterium | reverse complement strand
AGATTGGCCGCTTTGTCCTGTGAAATCTTCACTTTTCAACCGTGCTGCAAAATCATCAGCAACTTGTACACCCAGCGCATCAATCAGCGCATTGGAAGATTCAGACTGATAATGTCCTAAAATGATCAGCTCTGCTTTGGTCTCAGAAATGGCTTGTTGGGTGGCTTTGATTTTCATGTTTGACTCCTTAATATATGGCGTGTATTGTCAGCGGCTTTTCGCCGATCAACAAGGTCACGAGAAAAACGGTGCTTGGCATGCTTCATGTGCCTGCTGCAGCGAACCCTGCATTTTAAACAATCAATGACACTTTAACCAGACATTCCACCGCATTGCCTTCACATTTGAACCCCCCTGGGGTGTTTCTAATTGGCCGACGGTTCCATAAGCATGATAAAATGCCGGCCATACCCATGCCACTTCGAACATGAACACACTTGCCCACTATTTAAGGAAACAATGTATGACCACATCGTTGGTGGTTTTGATGTTGTTGTTCATGCTGATGGTGGGCACGCTGTTCACCTCAACTTTGCGCGCCATTGCGCGTGGGGTCTTGCCACCTGAATTGTTGTTCACTGAATTGAGTTTGCGTTCTGTTGATGTGTTGAGCATCTTGGTCCCATTGTCGTTCTTCCTGGGAATCTTGGTGGCCTTGAGTCAGCTGTACCGAAACCAAGAAGCCGTGATCATGCATTCTTTGGGCTGGTCCATGAAGACTGTGGTCAAAGCACTGTGGCCTTTGGCCATGGTGGTCTTTGTCTTGATGTTGTTTTTGTCATTGGTGGTGTCACCCAAAGCCGCACAGTTGTCCAAGGAGCTGACCAGTAAGGCCAACGATGAGATTTCTTTGATGGGTTTAAGCGAAGGCAAGTTCCAAAAGTTCTTTGCTTCCGATGGTGTGATTTATGTGGAGAAGGTCAATGTGGATGAACAGCGGGTGGAGCATGTGTTTGCCAACATCGCCCATGATGACCGCATCGACACCATCACGGCTGAATACGCGTATCAATTTGAAGAACAGGGGCAAAAATACGTCGCCTTGTTCAATGGTTACCGGAACGAAGGCCACCCTGGGACACAAAAATACACTTTGATGCAGTTTCGACGCAACGACATCAAGCTGCCGACCTTGGATGAAAAAATAGCCGAGCTGGACGAGCAATCCAAATCAACACTTGAATTGTGGCATTCAGAGGACACCAAAGAACGTGCACAACTGCACTGGCGGGTGATGCCCGCAGTGACGGTG
>JAUHZH010000152.1 GCA_030426065.1 Gammaproteobacteria bacterium | reverse complement strand
GTGGTCACCAAACACCCAAGGTGCGGTGGGATAGTCAATGGTTTGACCTTCGATGTTGTGAATTTTACCGGTGCTTTCCATCATCAGTTGTTGTAACCATTTGGGAAAGCAGCGCAAGCGGGCATCGTAGGGCAGGCAAGCATAAGCCGACAAGTCCATGAAATTGCGGTACCAAATGGCAAGCAGTGCCATGATGACCGGCAGGTTCTGATCGAAAGGGGCAGACCTGAAATGGCGGTCCATTTGCGCGGCGCCGGACAACAGTTGTTTGAATGATTCTATGCCAGCGGCCAACATGACAGGGAAGCCCATACCGGACCACAAAGAAAAGCGGCCACCCACGGTTTGTTCAAAAGGCAGGATCATGTTGGATGGGATGCCAAATTGTTGTGCCCTTTCTGGATTCGCGGTTACCGCCATCAAAGACGATTGTTGCGCACCCGGTTGATAATTGGGCAGTGTTTTCAATTTGTCCAACACCGCTTGTGCATTCATCAATGTTTCGGCCGTACCGAAACTTTTTGAGCTGATGCAGAACAAACAGTGTTCGATGTCGATGCTTTGGAACAATTGATTGATCAACGAGTCATCGACAGAGGCCGCAAAATACACGGGGATGCGGCTTTCGCTTTGTAAATTGGTCAAAGCTTCCACAGCCAATCGTGGCCCCAAATAAGAACCACCAATGCCGATGTTGACCAATTGTTTCACCGGTTGTCCGAATGCCGTCAGCTGTTCACCTGCCAAAATGCGTTCGGCCAAAGGCACCATTGCTTGCAGGTTGGTTTTGTGGTTGGGATGCTGCGGGTCTCTCAGTGTGGTGTGGCTGGCGGCTTGCTGCTCGCTGTGATTGACCACTTCTTGTTCAAACAGGCGGTGGATGTGTTCGCTCAGCTTGGCTTGTTCAGCCAGTTGACACAAGGTGTTGAGGACTTCTGAATCCAGCCAATTTTTTGAGGCATCTATATATATGTCTCCAAACTGCCAAGAAAGTGCTTGTTGGCGCTCAGGGTCTGCTGCCAAATGTTTGAGGTCGGTTTGTTGGTGCTTTTGGGCGAGGCGTTGTAATTCGGCCCAAACCGGCTGTCGTTTCATGCGTTAGGATTCATTGCTGTGGCAGGCTATTTTAAACATTTGGTGGCAGATAACCACCGTTGCAGGCAAAAAAAAACCCATCCTTGTGGGGATGGGTTAAAACGATATTTTACTTAATGTGCCCTGCTTGTCTTGGAGTTAATTAGATTATCTCTAAAACTGTGGTCAATAATACAACAGTGAAGGCATAAACGCAACACCAAAATCACTATTTGTTTGAAAAAAGCAACATTTACGCCGTTTTTTTTGGGTTTGTTGCGTTTTTGCAACAAAATTCACTTGGCTTTGGGTTATTTCCAGCTACAAACTGTGATCAAGGCGACCAAGGCACAATGAATTTTGGTGCCGTATTTGGTGGTGAAGGTTTTCTCATAGGTGATTTTATCAAAGAAGCGTTCCACGCTGCCCATGAACCCTTCCGAATAAAAATTCATCTGTACCCTGGGGCGGTCAACGGATTCATCGAGGTAGGGCAAGTCAGATTGCCATGCCTGTGCCACAGGAACGTGGGGCTGGAAACTTTGATGGTTGTGATCGCTGGGTGCAAAAACAGTGTCACTGATGTCAACATCGGTGGGTTGTTGCATCATGCGCAGGACTTGACCGCTGCTGAGCTTGGGACTGGTTTCAACTTGTTTTGGTGCAGGCGTTGGCGGTTCCTTGACTGCTTTGGCTGATGTCGAAGGTTGGGGCGTTGGGTTTGGTTGTGGTTTTGGTTCTTGCTTTGGTATTGGTTTTGGTGAAGGTGTGGGTTGGGTTGACTGTGGGGTTGTGATGGGTTCAGTGGGCGGGCTGACTTCAGGTGTTGGGTCGGTCTGGGTTTTTTCTTGTTCAATGTCGGGTGTGGATAAGGTCAGTTCAATGCGGTGCAGCGTGTCTGGCTCGATGAAGTCCAGTATCCATGATTTGGGCATCAGCAACAGCAGCATCAAAGCCATCACAGGAATCAAGCTGTGTTTGCTCCAATGTTGCCAATTGTCTTGTGGGTGCCATGTGTTCAATGGATTCAGGGGTTATTTTTTTCGCCCATTGTACACACGGTTCGTTAAAACGCCGTTCATCAAATGTGAACAAAGAATTCAGTTCAATATCGGCCAGTTGATGTCGCCTTCAGATTTTCAAATTGAATAGTTTGACCACCACCCAAGCCGGGCCAATCAGTAAAAATTGTAAGTCTTGAAAAAAGGAAGGGCGTTTGCCTTCAATGTGATGGCCAATGAATTGTCCAACCCAAGCCACCACAAAAACCGCCGTTGCGATCAGCCACAGCGTCGCCCCGATGCTCTCAAGCCAATGGTTCAAAGCCAGGCAGGCCAAAGAAAAAGGCAGCATCACGGCAAACACCTTGACGCTGCGCATCACATAGTAAAGCATCAACAAACCCATGATCAGCACAGCGGCATTCATGACCATGGGCAGCTTGATCAGCCACAACAAAGCACTGATGGACCAAAATATGGCGGGAACACAGACATAGTGAATCAGCTGGTTGGTTCGGTTGACGTGAGACTTATGGTAAGTCAGAAACAGCTGCTTCATCGAGTTTGAATGCTTGTCCGGTGATGCGTTGGTAGGCTTCATGATATTTCTCTGCGGTCTTGTTGATGATGTCGGTCGGGATGTGTGGTCCTGGTGGTGACTTGTCCCAATCAAGGGTTTCCAAATAATCACGGACAAACTGCTTGTCGTAACTTTCTGGACTGGTACCGACTTGGTAGTTGGCCTGGTTCCAGAAACGAGAGGAATCGGGTGTCAGGACTTCGTCCATCAAAACCAGTTCGTCGTTTTCATCCAAACCAAATTCGAACTTGGTGTCGGCGATGATCAAGCCACGTGACTCCACATGGTCGCGGGCTGCGCGGTAAATGGCAATCGACACCGATTTCAGTTGCACCGCACGTTCTTGACCGATCAAATTAACCAATTGTTCGAAGGTGATGTTTTCGTCATGGTCCCCCACAGCGGCTTTGGATGAGGGTGTGAACAACGCCTGTTCCAATTTTTCAGCTTGTTGCAAATCTGCAGGCAAGGTGATGCCACAGACCTGACCAGTGGCCAAATAGTCTTTCCAACCCGAGCCAATGATGTAGCCACGAACAATCGCTTCGCAGGGCAGTGCTTTGAGTTTTTTGCACACAACAGCACGTGCTTGCAGGTCGGGAGAAGCATTGGGCATGACGTCAGACACGTTCACATCCGCCAAGTGATTCTTTATAATGGGTGCTGTCTGCCCAAACCAAAAGTTTGAGATTTGTGTCAGCAGGGCGCCCTTGTGTGGAATGGCGTCAGGGAGCACAACATCGAATGCGCTCAAGCGATCACTGGCCACCATCAACAGGTGTTGGTCATCAATTTGGTAAACATCACGAACTTTGCCTTGATGAATTCGGGGAAATGGGATGTCCATGCAAGTCATTGGATTGAAAAGGCACTATTTTAACGAATGAATGAGAAGCGAAGCAAATAAGCATTATGGGATTTTTGATTGGTGCCATCATTGGATACAAGGCGGGCGGGTATTTTGGCTTGGTTTTGTGTGGTTTTTTGGGTCACTGGATCGAGCAAGCGATCAACGGCCCGAAAAAAGCACGGGGTAAACGGGCGATTCAGGAAGCTTATTTCAATGCCTTGTTTTTGTGTATGGGGCGTTTGGCTAAATTGGATGGCCGAGTCAGCAACGAGGAAATCCAAAAAGCCGAAGGCATCATGGCCCACATGCAACTGTCAACAGCGCTCAGGCAGCGTGCGATTGATTTGTTCAACCAGGGCAAACAAGGCGGAGACATTGAGCAGGCGCTTCGGGTCTTTGGTCAATTGTCTCGCCAATCATTGTCTTTGCGTCAGATTTTTCTGGAGATGTTGGTGGATGTGGCGGAAGCCGATGGCAACATCACCCAAGAGGAAACGGCCTTCCTTGAGTCGGTGTGCCGATTGATTGGTTATCCTGTACACATGTTTGTGGCGATGGCGAGGATGCGAGGCATGGGTGCAGGGTTTGACCCTTTTTCTGGTCGCCAGCGCAGCCAGCATCACCAAAGGCAACGCCAACAAAGGCAGCAACGCAGTCGAAGCACATCTGCGCCCATCAATCCCTATGCCATCCTGGGCGTCAATCAAAACGACAACAAAGCCACCATCCGCCGTGCCTACAAAAAAATGATGAGCCAACACCACCCAGACAAACTGGTGGCCAAGGGCTTGCCGCCTGAAATGATGAAGGTCGCTGAAGAAAAAGCCAAGCAAGTTCAACAAGCTTGGGAGTCAATCAAAGAAAGAAAAGGGTGGTGATGCACCTTGAGGCTGTCCCGGTCTCTGGTAGAATATGGGTTTTAATTTGAGCACTTGGTTCCATGAAAACGCCAGTCATTGCCCCTTCGATTTTATCTGCTGATTTTGCCCGTTTGGGAGAAGACTGTCAGGCTGTTTTGGCAGCAGGCGCCGATTGGCTTCATTTTGATGTCATGGACAACCACTATGTCCCCAACCTCACGGTCGGTCCTTTGGTACTCGAAGCTTTGAGGAATTTTGGTATCAAGGCCACCATTGATGTCCACCTGATGGTTCAACCAGTGGACCGCATCATCGGAGACTTTGCCAGTGCCGGTGCCGATTACATCACTTTTCATCCTGAAGCTTCACAACACGTAGACCGTTCCTTGTCCTTGATCAAAGAGGCGGGTTGTCGTGCCGGTTTGGTTTTGAACCCAGCCACACCTGTCCATGTTTTGACACATGTGATGGATAAACTGGACATGATTTTGTTGATGAGTGTCAATCCTGGTTTTGGAGGACAAAAATTCATCCCGGAAACTTTAAATAAACTGCGTGCGGTGCGCCAGTTGATCGATGAATCCGGTCATGACATCCGCCTGGAAATCGATGGTGGTGTGAAAATTGACAACATCCAAGCCATTGCTGAAGCCGGTGCAGACACGTTTGTTGCAGGCTCGGCCATCTTCAACACCGAAGATTATCGAGACACCATCGATAAAATGCGTGCCGCAATTCAGGCATAGTTCAGTTTTTTGGCGTACAATGGTTGCATGGTTAAAATATTGCTGATGATTGTGGGTTTACTTTGTGCCTTGGGGGTTGACGCCAAGCGCACGCTCAGTGATTCTGTCAATCAAGCACAAAAACAGGGCAAGGTCCTGTCGGCCAAAACCCGCAATGGCGAGCACGTGGTTAAAGTGTTGACCCCAGAAGGTCGCATCAAAACTTTGCGCCAACCCGCAGATCAAAGAAAGATCAAACAACCCAAGTACCCGTTTCCACAACAGCCGTTGAACCGTTCAGACGATCGACGCAGCCCGTACAACCAACCTTCAAATCGAAGTCGAAACGACGCCAATCGATCATCCAGAAATCGAGCCAGGATGAATCCCAACAGGGGCGATGCGGTGAACAGGAACAGGGTCAATCAAAACAAGACCAAAACCAAAGACAAAAACAAATAAAAACCTTTGTATCTGAAGAGACCATTGCCATATTCATGAATCAAGATAACAAATCTAAACAATGCATGAACTTCCTTCACCATGCCATTGCTTTCTTGATTTTGGGGTCTTGGCCGGGGTCGGGTGGCAAGCTCTTGGCAGCTAACCAGTCGCAGCGCTCAATCCAATTGCTGAGATATGGCACTCGCTTGCATCGCTCAGCGTATGATATTTGCACCTGCTTTGCTGATTGAAGATGATGAAAATCTCAGAAACATTTTGATTAAACGCTTTGAAGAGTCAGGTTTCGTGGTGGATGCTGCGGACAATGGTCAAGACGGTTTGTACAAGGGAACCGAGTTTCCTGTTGATGTCGCTGTGATTGATTTGGGTTTGCCCAAAATATCAGGCATGGAAGTGATTCAAACCTTGCGAGATGAAGGCATCAGTTACCCCATCATCGTTCTGACTGCACGTGGTTCTTGGCAAGACAAGGTCATGGGTTTGGATGCTGGGGCGGGTGACTACCTGGTC
>JAUHZH010000151.1 GCA_030426065.1 Gammaproteobacteria bacterium | reverse complement strand
AATCATTTGATTGATATGGCGGTCTTACTGAATGCCTTGCTGTTGAGCGTTGCAAACAGCAATGTAATGGTCTCTCCACTCAGTAGAAGCTGTGGTGATGGACCAGCTGGTTCCGTCACTGAAATTGCAAGTAACCCTGTACAGTTTTCTTGCATCCGATGAGGTTGGGAAAGACAGTGCAGACATCAGTGCGATGGTTGTCAGTAAAATTTTCATGATATATCTCCTTGATTTAAATAATGCTTGCCAGGCAAGCGCGTGTGTCAAAGAGATGATAACATGAAAACAATGTATGAATTGATATTGCAATAAAATAATTTTTAGATTGATTTACTATCACAAAGTTGGCTGTGTGCTCAGAATTTTTCTGCGTTGAGTGATCTTTTTTTATCTGTCAGTCAATCACGGAAAAACCCGGATAAACGGTCACATCAAAAGGTGAGGTGTTGTGTATTGATAAGGGACGGTTGCTTGAATCACCCCACCATCTTTCTGACCAGGTTCATGACGTTGGATTGAATCACCAAACGTGAGTAGACCAGGCTGATCACGACCAAGGTGCCCAACAGGGCGGCACTGGCAAGTAATGTGGTTTGCCAAGGGAAACTGAATGGCAAGTTGAACCATTCGGTGGTGATGACATAAGTGGTCAACCAGGCCAATGAACCGCCGGCAACAAAGGCAGACAAGCCGAGGATGATGAACTCCATGATGTTGAGCAGATACAAATCTTTCGTCAACATGCCCATCAAACGGAAATAAGCACTGTCCTTGAGGCGATCTTGAGAGGTGGAAACCAGGGATGAAATGAAGATCATCAACCCAGCAAGAACACTCAGGCCCGTGAAAATCTGAATCAATTGGGTCAACTGGTCGACGTAGCTTTTCAGCTGTTTGGCGATGCTGGCGCCATTCAATGTGGTGATGCCAGGGAATTTTTTTGCAATCGCGGTTTGGATGTCTGGGATGCGGTGCGCTTCGACTTGGCCGGTGGCGAATTGGATTTGGGGGGCCGACGCCATGACCTCAGGTTGAAAGACAAAGTAGAAAAACGGGCTGGGCCCACGCTGGTGACGTTTTCGGATGCTGGAAACATGGGCCTTCAGTGTGATGCCTTGGACATTGAAAACCACCTCGTCACCGAGTTCAACCTGTAAAAACTCAGCAAATGATGACAACATCGATACGGGAACCGAGTCGCCTGTTTTTACATCGAACAGGGCATCGCCGCGTTCCAGAAATTCAGTGGGCAACACTTCATTAGCGTAACTGAGGTTGAATACGCGTTCCAAGTTGTCGTAGTTGCCCAATTCATCACGCAATGTTTGTGTGTCCAAGCCGCGCACCGACTCGATGCGGGCACGGATCACTGGGTAGTATGTCAGCGCTTTGCCGGCCATGTCATCCAATGCTTCGTGTTGATCACTTTGGACATCAAGCAAGAACATGTTGGGTGAGTTTTCTGGGTATGTGCTGAGCAGTTGTTGGTCAATGGTGTGGTTGAGTGCCACGATGCTGCCCATGACCATGATGGCCATCGATAAAGTGGTGAAGAACAACATGGTGTGGTTGCCTTTGCGGAAAATACTCATCACCGCCAATTTGGACAACCAATGTTTGATGTGGCCCCTTTCTGCCAAAGATTTCAAACCTTTGAGTAACAGGCCGCTGAAAGCGGTGAAGAGCAGCGCAATCACCAACAAACCAACCGTCACTTGAGTGCCCATCCAGGCATCGCCCATTTCCAGGGTCATCAAAGCCCACAAGGCCAGTGTTGCCAGCAGCACCCAGCCTTTTGACGTGCGCCAAGAACCTTGGCTGCCCTGGTGGTCATGAAGCACCGCCACCGGCTTGATGTGGTTCAGGGATTGGATGGTGGAATGGGTCATCAAGAATGTCAGGCCCAAAGCGATCAGTGTCACTTTGACGACGCTGGTCCAGGCCACGGTCAATTCCACTTGAGCCGGGATGATGGCTGCGAAACTGGATTCCCCAAAGGCAATCACCAACCATGACAAACCCCAGGCCAGGGCAGTGGCCAGCACGGCCATCCCCAACAACAAGCCGTAATAGCTGTTTTTGAGTTGACTGATGGGTTCGCCCAATGCACGCCTGATGGCGTTGGTGTGTTGTTGTCTGCCAGCAAAAGCTTTGACCACACTCATCAAACCGACACCGGAGAGGACAATCACAGCCACCACCAAGAGTTTAAGGAATTGCAAGAAATTGCCACTGACTTGTGAGATGCTGGTGTTGGCATCCTCATCACCGGTGACGCGAGTTTTGGTCCCTTTTGTGGCTTGCTTCAAGGCGTTCAGGGTTGCTTGGGCCTGTTCGTCGTCTAACCTCAGTTCTGCACGGTACTGAATCCGAGAACGGCTGCCCATCAATCCAGTTTTGAGCAAATCATCGTTGCTCATGATCAAGCGCGCACCAAAGCCAAATGCAGTCAAAGGCCGATCCGGTTCTTCAATGATCTCATCGGCGACGGTGAATTCGGCTTCCCCCACAGTCAAGCGATCGCCAATGGACAGGTTCAATGCCGTCAACACTTGTCGCTCGACCAACACTTGTCCTGGTGCCAGTTGGTGGTCCCAAGTGTTGCTTTCAGATAACTTCAATTCACCATACAAAGGGTATGTGAGGTCGATGGCCTTGATGCGCAACAACAGCGATGCATCATGGGCATAGGCCATGCCATTGAATTGGTGTTCATTGACTTGGTCTTGTCTGGGAACTTTAGAAAGAATCTGTCTGACATCATCGCTGAATGGCTGGTTGGATTGGATGACGACATCGCCACCGACCATGGCTTTTTGGTTGGTGATGACGTATTCATCGACCGCACTTTGGAGCGAGTCCAGCACCAAATAAGCGCCCAATGAAACCAATAAACTCAAACAGAAAAGGACAGGGTAGATGCCATGTCCCAACCACTCACGCCATACGATGCGTCGAGACAGGTTGCCTTTGGTCATGAGATTTGCCCGTCTTTGATGGTGATCGTCCGATCAGCCAGTGCTGCCAAAGCAGGGTCGTGCGTGACGATGATCAAGGCGGTGCCGCTGGCTTTTTGTAAGTTCAATAACAGCTCGATGACTTGCTTGGCATTGGTTTCATCCAGGTTGCCTGTCGGTTCGTCAGCAAACAAAATTTTGGGGTCAGTGACCAAAGCTCGGGCAATCGCTGTGCGTTGTTTCTCACCGCCAGACAACTGGTTTGGAAAGCTTTTCTTCCTGTGAGCAAGTTCCACCGCTTCGATCAATGCATCCACTTTTTCGGGGTTGTGCTGGCGCGCGATGTTAAGGGGGAACGCGATGTTTTCTTCCACATTCAATGTCGGAATCAAGTGAAAGGATTGAAAAACAAAGCCAATGTCTGACTGCCGTTTGATGGCCAATTGCTCTTCGGATAATTGACCCAAATCTTCATCAGCCAGTATCACTTGTCCAGATGTGGCCTGATCCAGGCCTGCCAACAAACTCAATAATGTCGATTTTCCCGATCCAGATTTGCCCATGATGGCGACAAATTCACCGGCTTCAATGTTGATGTTGATGCCCTTTAAGACGTTGATTTGATCGTCACCGATGGGGAATGATTTGTTGAGGTTTTGGGTTCTGAGTAAAGTCATTGCTCTTGTTTTTGGAGTAGCGGTTGTATGGCGGGCCAGATGTTCTGGTCGACGATGATTTGGTATCCTGCTGATGTGGGGTGTATACCATCGGTTTGATTCAATGTGCTGTCGCCAGCGACCCCAGCCAGAAAGAATGGAATCAATGGCACCTGATGTTTTTGGGCCAGTTTTGGGTATATGGACTTGAATCCTTGGACGTATTCTTGGCCGAGGTTGTTGTATATTTCCATGCCACCCAACACCACTTGAGAGCCGTTGTTTTGAAGTTTCACAATCACTTCGCTGATGTTGTTCTCGACCAGGTCCAATGGCAAGCCGCGCATCGCGTCATTGGCACCAATGGTCAAAATGGTGATGCTGGGTTGGGTTTGGAGCACCCAATCGATTCGGGCTTTCAATCCAGATGAAGTTTCACCACTCAGCCCCGAATTGACCACTGTGTGGTTGTCAAAACCCATGGCATGCAGTTTGTTTTCCAGCAGCGCAGGATAGGCTTGTTTCTTAGGGACCCCCAAACCTTCTGTCAATGAATCCCCCAAAGCCAAAATGGTGGTGGTTTCTGTGGAAGTGTTGGTTTTTTCAGGCGCCTTTTGACTTGTCGTTGTGGTGTTGGATTCACCGCAAGCAACCAAAAAGAACAACGATGCCGTTATATAAAACAATCTCATGATGACAATGTAAGTGTTGCTGTTTCTCAAACCATAGGCCAAAGGTATTGAATTATACACTTGATTCATCAAAACCGCGTGAAACCTGTGAAACATCAAAACCCTTGTGTCTTTTTCATTTTTTTGAAACAATAAGAGGCAGTTAAATATGAAAGAACCGATCCGTCAAACACCGGTCCATCCAACCGAGCAGAGGGTGTCGGAACTTAAAAATCGTTATGGTTGATAGAGATGGTTTTCGCCCCAACGTGGGCATCATCCTGTTGAGCGATGGCGGACAAGTTTTTTGGGCAAAACGAAGCCGTGGCAACGGCTGGCAATTTCCACAAGGTGGCATCAACAACGATGAGTCAGCAGAAGAAGCCATGTTTCGAGAGCTCTATGAAGAAGTGGGGTTAGAACCCCACCATGTGGATGTGCTGGGCTGTACCCCTGGGTGGCTGAAATACCAGTTGCCTAAGAAATACCACAAAAAAAACTCAGATCCGTTGTTTGTTGGACAGAAACAAGTGTATTACCTGCTGAAGTTGTTGAGTCCCGAATCTCAAGTGGATTTCAATAAAACGGCGGCTCCTGAATTCGAATCCTATCGCTGGGTCGACTTCTGGTACCCAGCACAAAATGTCATTCACTTCAAACGCCCCGTGTACCGCAAAGCTTTGAAACACTTGGAACCTTTGATCAAATCAGCATGAAACCAAGCATCGCCGTGGTGGTCACTGACCGGGACTCAGATGAGCTGTGTGAACAACTCAAACTGGCTCTTCCTGGTGTCAAAATCCAACAATGGCCACACATTGATGAGCCTGAGTCGGTCGTTTTTGCGGTCCTTTGGCAGCATCCTCCGGGCACCACTGCCTCATTTCCCAACCTGAAAGCCGTGACCTCATTGGGTGCTGGCACCGACCACATGGATGCCGACCCCGTTTTGATTGGTGTGCCTCAACACCGCATCGTGACCGACAGTTTGAAACAGTTGATGGCTCAATATGTGTTGTTGTATGTGTTGTCTGAGGCCCGGCATCAGTTGGGGTATTACACGCAGCAGCACAGCAAAACATGGCAGGTGTTAGAACAAGCAGGCGAACCCAAAACCATTGGTTTCATCGGTTTGGGTGCTTTGGGTGGTTTTTGTGCTGACCGGTGTGCTGACCTGGGTTTCAATACAATGGCATGGACAGAGCAGTCCAAGCACGAAAGGCACCCTTGTTTTCATGGTGACACCGGCTTGATGAAAGTGATCAGTGAAAGTGATTTTGTGGTCTTGCTTTTACCGATGACCGAACACACCCACCACATCATCAACAGCAAAACCCTGTCCTGGTTTAAAAAAGAAGCGGTGCTGATCAATGTGGCCCGCGGCGGTCATGTGGACCCAGAGGCATTGCACCATGCATTGACCTCAGGCCAGCTTAAATCGGCAGTCCTGGATGTGTTTGAGCAAGAGCCTTTGCCTCAAGACAGCCCGCTCTGGGCGCTGGACAACCTCATCATCACACCCCACATTTCTGCCCGATCAGACAACCTACAAACCGCAGAAGCTGTGGTTGCCCTGTTCAAGGCTTTGGATTAATTTTAAGCTTTCAGTGTATCTTTGAGCGTCATGTTCAAATCATTGACAATGAATTTGTTTCGCTCCACACCGCGGGTTATACTGATTGTTCTATGAATCAGAGGTGGTTGTCATGAAGCATTTGGTTTTTTGCTTGCTTTTCTTTGGTTTGGGAGTTCAAGCATCCGATTGGCATGACATGGATGTGGTGC
>JAUHZH010000150.1 GCA_030426065.1 Gammaproteobacteria bacterium | reverse complement strand
GGTCTTCTTAAGCCATTCCATTGGTAATGAAATCGCCAACCACAAAAAAGAAATCGCGCTCAATAAACTGTTGGGTGCTTACCCGAGTCAAATCAGACGACGCTTTTTATACGGAGGCATTTATTATGGCTTGGCATCGGCTGCATTGGCATTGCTTTTGCTGCACAGCACCCTACTTTGGGTGGCAAATCCCATTCAAGAACTGTCTGCCTCCTTTGGACAAAGCATCCTGATTCAAAGCCCTTCCTTTTCGGTTTCAATGCTTTTCTTGTTGATGGCCACCGCCATCACCTGGCTGGGCGCACGATTCAGCGCTTCCAATCACATCAGGTCTTTATAATTCTGTCTGTTTCACACTTTTTTTTCTCATTTTGTGTTTTCATGGCATCATGATTTTGTTCTTGAGGTACAATGTCGTTTATGACAGACGCAGCTAAAGTTTTAATCGCCGACGCATCCAAGTTGGCGCGTTCCATGACTGAACGGTTGGTAAAAAAAAGCCAACCGCTGACCGACGTCATGGCCACCGATTCGGTGGAAGATGCGATTCACATCATGCAAAACAACCGGGTTGATTTGATCATATCGGCGCTGCGGCTGACCGATGACGACGGCACCAAGATTTGCGAATACGCCCGTGAAAACCACCACTATTTACCCGTCATCATCATTTCAGGCAGTGTAGACGACCGCTTGAAAGACCGCATGCTGAGCAGTGACGTGACCGATTACATCGACAAAGCAGCAGGTCAAAAAGGATTGGAAATATTCCTCCGTGGCTTGCTCAGACCCGATGATGAAATCAACGGCAAAATCCTCTACATCGAAGATTCCATGGTGGTGGCTCATGCGACCAAAAAACTGCTACAAAATCACCATTTAGAAATCACCCACAAATTGTCCGTCACCGATGCCAAAGAAGTGATGCCAGACCGTGAGACCGCATACGAAAATTTTGATTTGGTGCTGACAGATTATTACCTGAAGAACAATGAAACGGCCTTGGGCATGTTGAATTATGCGCGTGATGATTTGTCACTGAACAAAATCGAAATGCCATTTGTCATCATGACCGGTGATGAAAACACGGAAAATCAAAAGCAAATCCTCAACGAAGGGGCTAACGATTTGATTGGCAAACCCGTTAACCAGGAAGCTTTGGTCAAAAAAATCAAATTCCAAATCCGCTTCACACAGTTTCACCGCAAGAAACAAGCCAATTGAACCATGACTGTGCAATTGGACCCCAGCTGGTTGGCCCATTTGCAATCGGCATTCGAACAGCCCCACATGCAAGACTTGAAGGCTTTTTTGGCGAGTGAAAAAGCAGCTGGCAAAGTCATCTACCCCAAAGGCAAGCAAATTTTCAATGCCTTGAACACCACGCCTTTGGATCAAGTCAAAGTGGTTATTTTGGGTCAAGACCCCTATCATGGACCCGGTCAAGCTCATGGACTGAGTTTTTCTGTACCTGATGCCGTCAAACCACCGCCTTCACTGAAAAACATGTTCAAAGAACTGGAGCAGGACTTGGGTGTTGTTAACCACAGTGGGAATCTGACCCCTTGGGCACAACAAGGGGTCTTGCTCTTGAACAGTGTGTTGACAGTTGAACATGCACAAGCCGCCAGCCACCAAAACCGCGGATGGGAGCTGTTCACTGACCAAGTCATCCACACCATCAGTAGCGAATGCGAAGGCGTGGTTTTCATGCTTTGGGGCGCGTATGCCCAGCGCAAAGGGGCGCAAATCGACCAAAACAAACACCTGATTTTGAAAGCCCCACACCCGTCACCCTTATCGGCTCACCGTGGATTTTTCGGCAGTCGCCACTTTTCACAAGCCAACCATTATTTACTTCAGCAGCAAAAAACGCCCGTTGAGTGGCAATTGCCCTAAAATTTGTTCTCATTCAACGGTCACATTCATATAATGGTTTGATGCGTACATCCAAACCAATCACCACTTTGTTGCTGTTATTGGCAACCAGCCTATCAAGTGCCACAGCGCCTTGGCTTGACAACTTGAACCACCCGTTGAAACAACAACAAATCGACAGCCGTTGGCAGGCCGATGGCGGACAAATTCACCTGCGTTTCAATCACAACCTTTTGAATGCTTGGCAAGTGTCAGTCACCACAGACAACCAGACAACCACCACCATCGATGGACTGAAACACCAAAGTCACACCGTCAGGAACACGACTGCTTTGTCGATGCAAGCCCCTTTCGGCATCTTGCAAGCCATCCCAGACGGCATGCTCCATGTTGACAGTCACATGCAGTGGACCTTTGATGGTCGAGTTTTAGAGCACAGAAATTGGCAAATTGTCGCGACCAAAAAACACTTAACTGCCGGCGAAATTGCCAGCCTGCTGATCCAAAGTGAATCAGGTTTCCCCATGTTCTATCTTGATCACATCCACACCGAACTGGACATCAAAAATCACCGTTTTCATGCACGCCGCATGGACATTCGTGTGACCCAAGAGTTGGCCAAGGCACTGAACCGGCCCTTGCTTTCTGGCATCGCCATTGGCGAGGCGCACATGGAAAACCACCTGACCATCCCTGCTGAATATGAACTGGTCAAGGGCCAATCCACCTGCCCTCCCGGCAGACCTTTGTGGCCCGATGCCCAAAATCCAGCCGATGTCGCCCTGATCAACATGACCTGGCAAATGGTTCGCAATTTGAATGATGGCCGCTTTGTTTTTGCACCCAATGCCACACTGAAAAATGTCGGTGTCGCAGATGTGGTGTGGCAACCCAAATTTTCTGGTGACCACCCACCTTACAACAACGCCCAACACCCTTATCTTTTTTGGGCCGCTTACCGCGAAATCGACGGTCGTTTTGAACAAATCGGCACCTCACAAATCAAACACGCCTTTTTTACCGTCAACACCAACTGCACCATTGACTGTGGCAGCAACCAAATACTGTATCCCGGATGTGAAGACATCTATTCGGTCGGTAACAATGACAGCGGTGGCAACTTGGGACCCAAAATTGAATTGGAAGCGTTCACAGGCATATGGGAAGAAGTGGGGTCATTTTTTGATCCAAACAGTGACGGCCAACAAGATAATTCATCCAACAACAGCGATGAAAACCGCTTGATCATACATGAATCTGACATCAATAACGACAGTAATGACTACTACTTTTCCGCTTGGTACATCGTACGTGACGATGTCAACATCTTCAACACCATGGGTCACCGACAATACGATTTGCTGCCCAATCAACAACAAACCTCTTGGTCGTTCATCAACCCAGGCCCATTCACACAAGGACCCGCTTCAGATGCCTACCTCACGCCCAATACCACGGCGCCCGATTTGATGTCTGCATCGCACCGAACCTCGCAAGCGGGCGAAGGTCACCTCACCGCTGCAGTTAAAATCATTGACCTCGGTGGCGGCGAGTATCGCTACAATTACATGGTCGAAAACCACGACTATGACCCGCAAGTGGAAGCCATTGAAATCCCGCTGGATGATGATGCTGCATTCAGCGCGTTCATCTGGTCTGACTTGGATGACGATGCCAACAACGATTGGCAAGTCACCCGCCAAGACAACCGCTTGATCCTCACCCAAGTCAATGACAATCACATCGATTGGGGGGCTTTGTTCAGCTTTTCATTCACCACGGACCGGCCACCAGAAGCGGGACAAGTGACCCTGACAGGCCATGAAAACAGTCAAAGTCAATTCACCATCCAAAGCCTCCGACCTCAATTGGATGATTTAATATTTGAAGATGGTTTTGAATGATTCCAGCCCGGTTGACTGAGCTGTTTCCTTGACCGAGTTCACGCTCAATAACAGCGCTTGCTAAAAGTGTGGTTGTGCAAGGGTTCTTTTGGTAGAATAAGCCACTTTTTTGAAAACACAACAATATGGCAAAAGAAGACGTCATCGAATTAGAAGGCAAAGTGATCGACACCTTGCCCAACACCATGTTTCGCGTGGAACTGGAAAACGGCCACATCGTGACCGCCCACATTTCAGGCCGCATGCGTAAACATTACATCAGGATTTTGACTGGTGACACCGTCACCGTTGAATTGACTCCTTATGATTTGACCAAAGGTCGCATCACTTTCCGCTCGAAATAAAAATATCCGAACAACGCCAAAATAAACAAGTTATTCTGGCGTGGTGCCTTCCTCAACTGAAAGCAATCGTGTATTGGACAAGACCTCAAAGGTCAATGCGTCATTGATGCATTGAATGTTCACGGACCCACCGTTTTTCAACTCGCCAAACAAAATGTCATCGATCAATGGTTTTTTCACATGTTGGTCAATGGCCCTTTGCATGGGCCGTGCGCCCATGTCTTTGTCATAGCCCTTGGCAACCAGCCAGTGCCTTGCCTCATTGGACAATTTGAATGTGATCTTCTTGTCTGACAACTGCTGCTCCAATTCAATCATCAATTTATCGACGATTTTTTCAACATGTATAGGCAACAGTGACGCAAATGGCACGATGGCATCCAATCGATTCCTGAATTCTGGAGAAAAGTAACGTTCCAAATCTTTCATAGCATCTGAACTGTGGTCTTGTTCAGTAAACCCATAACTGCTTTTGCTGTGTGATGCGGCTCCGGCATTGGTGGTCATCACCACCAGAACATTGCGAAAATCAGTTTCACGCCCATTGGAGTCGGTCAGTTTGCCATTGTCCATCACTTGCAACAAAATGTTCAGGACATCAGGGTGCGCTTTCTCAATTTCATCTAATAAAACGATGCTGTGGGGTGACTGGGACACCTTCTCGGTCAACTGGCCACCTTGTTCGTGACCCACATAACCAGGAGGCGAACCAATCAGTTTAGACACCGTGTGGCCTTCCATGTATTCTGACATGTCAAAGCGCAACAGCTTAAGGCCCAAATGATGTGACAACTGCCTCACCACTTCGGTCTTGCCCACCCCTGTGGGGCCTGCAAACATCAAATTGGCCACCGTGCGGTGGTCCCTGACCAAACCGGCCCGGGCCATTTTGATGGCCGTGGCCAATATATCAATCGCTTCGTCCTGGCCAAAAATCACATGCTTCAACGATCGACTCATTGACTGTAATTTCTGTGCTTCATTCTCCTCAACATCATCCAAAGGCACTTTGGCAATCGAGGCAATCACACGCCGGATGTCATGGCTGTCAATCGGTTGTTTGTTGTGGCCTTGGATGTTTTGCCAAGCACCGGCCTCGTCCAAAGCATCGATGGCTTTGTCCGGCAAAAATTTGTCAGCGATGTGTTTGGCAGAGAGTTTCACAGCGTCTTCAATGGCTTGCTCTTGGTAAGTCACTTTGTGGAAAGACTCGAATCGTGGCTGCAAACCTTTCAAAATATCAATCGCTTCAGATTGACTGGGTTCGGCAATGGTGATTTTTTGAAACCGACGTGACAAAGCCCGATCTCGTTCAAAGACTTGCCTGACTTCGTCCTGTGTGGTGGCGCCAATGCACCGCAATTTGCCCGATGCCAATGCCGGTTTGAGCAAATTGGAAGTGTCCAAAGTACCGCCAGAAACGGCACCCGCACCAATGATGGTGTGGATTTCGTCAATGAACATGACCGCATCGGGTATGGTCGACAGGTGCTTGATCACGGCTTTCAGCCGCTTTTCAAAGTCTCCCCTGTATTTTGTCCCGGCCAATAAACTGCCCAGATCCAGTGCATACACCTGAGTGTCTTTCATCACATCAGGCACAGCACCTTCCGTGATGCGCAACGCCAAACCTTCTGCCATGGCGGTTTTTCCAACGCCAGGCTCACCCACCAAAAGTGGGTTGTTTTTCGATCGACGCATCAACACCTGAATCATGCGATTGATTTCATCATCACGTCCAATCAAAGGATCAATGGATCCTTTTTTAGCTTTGGCATTGAGGTCGGTTAAAAATTCTTTGATGTCAGTCTTGGGTTTTTGTTCGCTGTCATTCTGGGTCACTGGCGTTTCATCGTTCTTCTCGACTTCTTCAACGTCCAGGCCACCGTGGGCAATGCAGCGAACCACATCAAACCGTGTGATGCCTTGTTTGTTCAACAAATA